>JAZSJL010000390.1:0-2768 GCA_045534355.1 Acutalibacteraceae bacterium | reverse complement strand
GAATACTCAAGCAAAATATCTTTACCTGCAACACCCATATCTGCTGGACTTCCTAGTAGTGCGATAGAAACGTCGCTTGGCTTAACCCAGAAATAACGAACCTTCTTTTCGGGATTTTCGAATATTAATCTACGATTCTTTTCGTATATCTGAGGACACTCAAAGCCTGACTGCTCAAACATAGCATAAACCTTTTCGCCCAACCTGCCCTTTGGAAGAGCAACGTTGAGATAGCCGTCGTTTTCTGCTACTGCTTCTGCTTCCTCTGCAGTTGAGTCGAGAATTCTGTCTACCTCATCCAAGTAAACAGCAAAGCCGATTGCACCTGCTTTTTTGTTAACACGCTCCATAAGTCTGTCGTAGCGACCACCTGAAAGCACGCTTACGGGCACACCCTGAACAAAGCCCTTGAACACGATACCATTGTAATAATTCATATCGTTTACAACGGAGCAATCTATATTGATATTTTTCTCGTAGCCTGCTGCAATCAATTTGTTGCAAACGGCAGAAAGCTCATTGAAGGCATTTTGCATTTCAGCATTTACCACAACACTACTGATTTTAGAGAGCGCCTCTGTTGGTGTGCCGTAGGCATCGAGGAGAGCTGTAAGCTTGCTTGAAAGAGCATCGCATATATTAAAGCTTTTGCAAAGAGTAAGTATAACACCTGTATTTTTCTCTGCAACGGCTGAAAGAAGCTGTGCTTTATTGCTTTCGGAAAGCTCCATAGCGTTGAATAGCCCACTGAGAATACCCATATGAGATATATCGAGAATATAGTTTTCGCTGATAGCGTAAAGGCTGCGGGCAGCAAGGTTAATAACCTCACAAACCTGATCATCACCGATATTGCCCATACACTCAACGCCGGTTTGCATAATCTCGCTGAAGCCACCTGCTTTTTTTGTAACACGGTATACGTTTTCGTTATAGTAAACCTTTTGAACACCCTCTATGGAGTCGTCAAGATTCTTTATAATTGAAAACGTAACGTCAGGCTTAAGAGCAAGAAGTCTGCCATCGGAATCGGTAAAGGTAATGCAGTTTTCGCTGACAAGGAAATCCTTGTTGCTGCCATAAAGGTCATATTCCTCAAACTTGCTCATTTTAAACGGCTTGTAGCCGAATTTAGTATATAGGCTACGAAGCTCAAAAATTATTCTTTCGGAATTATTAAGTACGGATATATCAAAATTCATCAGTCTTTCCCCTCTTTTGCCTTAAGCCTGTCTATAACCTTGCGATAGCCACCTGTGCCGTAGGAAAGGCACTTGTTGACTCTGCCTATGGTTGCAGAGCTTGCCCCTGTTTCGGTTGTAATCACGGAGAAGGTTTTGCCCTCATCTAACTTCTTTGCAACGCTAAGCCTTTGAGAAAGCGAAATAATCTCATTAATAGTGCAAAGATCCTCAAAAAACTGATGGCACTCCTCAATATTTTCAAGGCTCAAAATGGCTTCAAAAAGCTCATCTACGCTACTATCCTTTAAAGGTGTCATAACAAAATACCCTAAAGCAAATATGCTTTTCCTTTCATTTTAATAATAAAACAAATCGAAAACAAAAACGTGTTCATATGGTAGCACACTAAAGCGCTAAAGTCAAGAGAAAATTAAAGGTTTTATAAGGTTTTTTAACAAAAAAAATAAACTTGCTCACAATAATTTGCAAGCAAGCCTTTTAATTAATAAAATTCAACGTTTTGTATTTTAGTTCTGAGGAAATCAATAAAATAGGTGCACTCTTCGTTCGAGGAAAAGGACCTGAAAGGAAGAATAAAATATTCGTTTCTGTTTATGTCAAATAAAATATATCTGCCGTTTAACACATTCATTTTTTTAACAACAGAATACAAAACCTCTGTTTTGATTCCGTTGGTCGTTTCAATAAAGCTTTCATCCGTAAACTCCATAACTGCATTTGGAGCATAAAGCTTTTTACCTGTTTTTTCGTAAAATTTCAATATACGCTTTGTACCTCTTACGGCATTTTGTTCCTTACAGGCAAATTTCACAATAAATAAAATCACGTACACAACAAAAAGAATCGTAACAAATTGCCATGATTTGGTGATTAAATAAAAAGCCAAACAAAACATCAAGCAAGTGAAAACATTAATCTTCATTATCTGCTTTGTTCGAAGTTTACCTTCCTCTGTATTGGTCTGAATAAAAACGTTGAAATCGATATAATCCTGGTCGTTCATCGTATAGTTAAATTTGAAATACATTTATTTTGTCCCCCTCTTATTATTAACTAATCTTCTGATTTTCAAGATAATGCCTGTAACCAAAAAGGTAGTAGGAATAAGAACAAACACCTTGCACCACACACTTGCACCCTTTGTTTCAAAAAGCATTGCACCACCAATAACCAAAAAAACGAGCAAAAGTAAGGTTAAAACTATTGCAATAACTGAAACAATCGTCTTTGCTTTACCTGAATTTTTTATTGGAATAATTTCACCTACGACAGAAAAGAATGCCTCACCAAAAAGCTCTGCAATAAATTCAAAAATAAATTCAACTATAAAATCCATTATTACGCACCTTTTTTTAATTTACTCTTGAAAAAGAAAATATTTTCTATATAATAATTATATATTACCATTAAACAAAAATCAATATGCTGGAATAGCTCAGTTGGTAGAGCAGCTCATTCGTAATGAGCAGGTCGCGTGTTCGAGTCACGTCACCAGCTCCACAATCTGTTTGTTTTTCAAAAACTATCAGTTAAAAACAAAGCCTCCAAGGATACCAAATCCTC
>JAZSJL010000227.1:0-8702 GCA_045534355.1 Acutalibacteraceae bacterium | reverse complement strand
ATTTCTTTTAAATTTGCTTTAAAAGCACTTACGGAGGAAAAAATGAGAGTTAATTCAATTAAATTGAATAATTTTAGAAATATTTCCTCCCTGCTTTTGGAAGCAGATAGTGGTGTAAACGTAATTTACGGTGAAAATGCTCAGGGAAAAACTAACATTCTTGAGGGAATATGGCTTTTTACAGGGTGCAAAAGCTTTAGAGGCTCAAAGGACGCAGAATTTATTCGTTTTGGAGAAGAATTTGCACGTACAGAGCTTTGCTTTCAGGACTCTGTAAGAGAAAAAAAGAGTGAAATAGTTTTTTCAGATAAAAAAAAGCTAATTTCTCTCAATGACGTACCTCTCAAATCAACAGGGGAGCTTATAGGAAATTTCTATGCCGTTATTTTTGCACCAAACCACCTTTCTTTAATAAAAGACGGTCCGTCAGAGCGCAGAAGATTTATAGATACAGCTCTTTGTCAGCTAAAGCCCTCATATGCAAAGGCGCTGGCAGGGTACAGAAGGGCACTTCTGCAAAGAAATGCACTTTTAAAGGATATTCACCTTAATTCAGCTCTTTACGATATGTTGGATAGCTGGGATGAGCAATTAGCAAGGTATTCTGCAGTAGTAATAAGCGAAAGACTTAAGTACGTAGATATTTTATCAGGCTACAGTGGTGAAATTTATTCAGGAATTTCTGAAAATAAAGAAAAAATAAGCGTAGCTTACTCTCTTTCTTACTCATTAGATAAAAATTCAACTACAGATGATATATATGCGCTTCAAAAAAAGCTTCTGTCGGAGGCACGAAAAGAGGACGTAACCTTTAAATCAACCTCTGTAGGTCCTCACAGAGATGATTTAGAAATACTTATAAACGGAGTAAGCGCAAGATCCTTCGGGTCACAGGGTCAGCAACGCTCCTGTGCACTTGCACTTAAATTAGGTGAATCGGAAATTATAAAAAAAATTACGGGTGAAACTCCCGTAGCTCTTTTAGACGACGTTATGAGTGAGCTTGACGAAAAACGTCAGGACTACGTTATGAACCACATTCAGGACAGGCAGGTTTTTCTTACCTGCTGCGACCCCTCACAGGTTTTAAGGCTGTGTGGTGGCAAATCCTTCTTAGTAAAAGGGGGAGAGCTGACGTAATGTTTATTCATATAGGTCACGATACAGTTATTATTGATAGTGAGATAATTGGTATTTTTGATATGGAAAATACCACTGTTATGAAAAAAACAGTTGATTTTTTAAACAATTCAGAAAAGCTTTGTCAGGTAAAAAACGTTGCACCGTATGAGCTTCCAAAATCCTTTATAGTTTGTATGGAGCCACAGGGCAAGGTAATTTATATTTCTCCTGTTTCGGTGGGAACAATTCTTAAAAGAATAGAAGCTGCAAAAAAAGCTAACTATTAAATCATAAAAAAATCATTTAAAATATAGATTTTTTACGGAGGTCAGTATTTTGGACGAAAACATTAAAACACAGGAAGAGCTTTTAGAGGAAGCACGTGAGGATGCAGTTGTGCTTGATGACAGCGCAGAAATCGATACTGTCGTTACAGAGGTATACGATGCAAGTGCTATTCAGGTTCTCGAAGGACTTGAGGCTGTTAGAAAAAGACCGGGTATGTACATCGGCTCCACAGGCCCTAAAGGACTTCACCACCTTGTATACGAAATTGTGGATAACTCTATAGACGAGGCATTAGCAGGCTTCTGTACTCATATTGAGGTTGAAATACTTCCGGGAGATATTATTACAGTACGTGATAATGGTCGTGGTATTCCTGTAGGTATCAATGAACAGCAGGGGCTTCCTGCAGTTACGGTTGTTCTTACGGTGCTTCACGCCGGTGGTAAGTTCGGTGGTAGTGGCTACAAGGTTTCCGGTGGACTTCACGGCGTTGGTTCTTCTGTTGTTAACGCTCTCTCGGAATGGTTTGAGGTAGAGGTTTCACAGGATGGTCACGTTCATTACCAGAGGTTTGAAAGAGGTACTCCTACCTGCGATCTTAAGGTAATTGGTGATACTAACGAAACAGGTACTCTCATAAGATTTAAGGCTGACCCTGAAATATTTACCGAAACTTCTGTTTACACCTTTGATACACTTGAAACAAGGCTTCGTGAACAGGCATTCCTTAATGCAGGTCTTTCAATTTCTCTTACAGACAAGAGAGACCCTGAAAATATAATAGAGCAGGTTCATTGCTATGAGGGTGGTATTGCGTCCTTCGTTGAGTTTGAAACAAAAAAGAGAGGTCTTAAGCCTCTCCACGAAGCACCAATTCATTTTTCTGCAGTAAGTGGCGACAGAGAAGCTAATATTGCCATTATGTACAACGATAGCTATAATGAGCTTCTTTTAAGCTTTGCAAACAACGTTCGTACCGTTGATGGTGGTACCCACGAAAACGGCTTTAAAACTGCACTTACAAGAGTTTTCAATGAGTATGGCAGAAAATACAAGCTCCTTAAGGATAATGATAAAAATCTTTCAGGTGAAGATGTTCGTGAAGGACTTACAGCAGTTATAAGCGTTAAGCTTACAGAGGCACAGTTTGAAGGACAGACTAAGGGTAAGCTTGGTAATACAGATATTACTGCAATTGTTTCAAAATGTGTATACGAAAAGCTTTCTACATATTTTGAAGAAAATCCAACTGAGGCAAAGGCAATTTTCAGCAAGGCTCTTGACGCTTCAAGAGCGAGAGAAGCAGCTCGTAGAGCAAGAGACAGCGCAAGAAAATCTGTACTCAAGAGCAATTCACTTCCGGGTAAGCTTGCCGACTGTATTGAAAAGGATGCTACACGTACTGAAATATACATCGTAGAGGGTGACTCTGCGGGTGGCTCTGCAAAGGCAGGCCGTGACAGAATGATTCAGGCAATACTTCCTCTTTGGGGTAAAATGCTTAACGTTGAAAAGGCAAGAGTTGATAAGGTTATTGGTAACGATAAGCTGACACCTGTTGTTCTTGCTTTAGGTACAGGTATTGGTGAGGACTTTGATATTTCAAAGCTTCGTTATGACAAAATTATTATTATGGCCGATGCCGACGTAGACGGTGCACATATCAGAACACTTTTACTTACCTTCTTCTTCAGGTATATGCCTGAATTGATTAAACAGGGTCATATTTACCTTGCACAGCCACCTCTTTACAGATTGAGTAAGGGTCAGAAGCACAGATATGCTTACTCTGATGAGGAAAGAGACGAAATTATGGCTGAAATTGGCACAGGTTTCTCTATTCAGAGATATAAGGGTCTTGGTGAAATGGACCCTGAACAGCTTTGGGAAACAACTATGAACCCTGAAACAAGACTTATGCTCAGAGTTACTGTTGAGGATGCAGAAAAAGCAGATGAAACATTCTCCATTCTTATGGGTGATAATGTTGAGCCTCGCCGTGAATTTATTGAGCAAAATGCAAAATTTGTTAAGAATCTTGATATTTAAGAAAGGGAGGATTAAAAATGGACGAATTTAACGAGAAAAACGAAGGCGTCACACAGGGAATTAATAATCTTCCTGACCCTTATGATAATCAAAGAATAATAAACGTTGAAATTAACAACGAAGTAAGAACAGCTTTCCTTGATTATTCAATGTCTGTTATTACTGCCCGTGCTCTTCCTGATGTAAGAGACGGTCTTAAGCCTGTTCACAGAAGAATTCTCTACACAAGGCATGAGAATAATCTTACTCCTGATAAGCCTCACCGTAAATGTGCCGACACAGTTGGTTCCGTGCTCGGTCGTTACCATCCACACGGTGACGCATCTGTTTATGATGCAATGGTAAGACTTGCACAGGATTTCTCTATGAGATATATGCTTGTTGACGGTCACGGTAACTTCGGTTCTATAGACGGTGACCCACCTGCTGCATACCGTTACACAGAGTCAAGAATGAGCAAAATGTCCCTTGAGATGCTTACTGATATTGAAAAAAATACAGTAGATTTCGTTCCAAACTACGATGATCGTCTCAAGGAGCCTACAGTTTTACCTTCAAGATTTCCTAACCTGCTTGTAAATGGTTCACAGGGTATTGCTGTGGGTATGGCTACAAATATCCCACCTCACAATTTGGGTGAGGTTTGTGGTGCAATTACTTGCCTTATTGATAACCCCGATGCAGAGCTTGAGGAGCTTATGGAGCACATGCAGGGTCCTGACTTCCCAACAGGTGGTATCATTATGGGTAGGTCTGCTATTCGTGCCGCATACGCAACAGGTCGTGCAAAGATTATTGTTCGTGCAAAGTGCGAAATAGTTGAAGGCAAAAACGGTAAATTCAAAATTATTGTTACAGAAATTCCATATATGGTTAACAAGGCTCGTCTTATTGAGTCTATTGCAGAGCTTGTTAAGGATAAAAGAGTAGAAGGTATAGATGATATTAATGACTACTCCTCTGACAAAACAGGTATGCACATTGAAATCGAGCTTAAGAGAGATGCAAACCCTCAGGTTGTACTTAATAAGCTTTATTCCTACACACAGCTCCAGTCTACGTGTGGTACAATTCTCCTTGCTCTTGTTAATGGTGAGCCAAAAATTCTCACTCTTAAAGAGATTTTACAGCACTATATTGACCACCAGTGCAACGTTATTGTAAGAAGAACACAGTATGACCTTAAAAAGGCACAGGACAGAGCCCACATTTTAGACGGTCTTGCAAAGGCAATTGATATTGTTGACGATATTATTGCAACAATCCGTGCTTGTAAGGGTGGCCAGGCAGAGGCTAAAGCTGCCATTATGGAAAAATTCGATTTTGATGAGCCACAGGCAGCAGCTATTGTTGCGTTCCGTTTAGGTCAGTTGGCTGGTCTTGAAATTCTTAAAATTACTAACGAGCTCAACGAATTAAGAGAAAAAATCAAGGATTATGAGGAAATTCTTGCTTCTCACGAGAGAGTTCTCGGAATTGTTAAAAACGAGCTTTCCGTTATTAGCGAAAAATATTCTGACCCACGCCGTACTGCAATCGAAAATATTAGTGGTGAGGTTGATATTGAGGACCTTATTCCTGAGGAAAAGTGTGTATATACTTACACAAATATGGGTTATATCAAGCGTCAGCCTGTTGATATTTTCTCCACACAGAACAGAGGTGGCAGAGGCGTTAAGGGTATGACACGCCGTGAGGATGACTATGCTGAAACAATGTTCGTTGCTTCCTCACACGATATTATTATGTTCTTTACCACACGAGGCAGAGCATACAGGCTCAAGGGCTACGAAATTCCTGAGGGCAGTAAAACAAGCAAGGGTACAAATATTGTTAATATCCTTCCACTTGAAAGTGGTGAAAAGGTCTCTGCTATGATTCAGGTGCCAAAGGATGCAGAGGACGTGTACCTCTGTATGGCAACCCGTAAGGGTCTTATCAAGCGTTCAGCTCTTGATATATTTAAGAATATAAGAAAATCAGGTATTATTGCCGTTACCCTGCGTGAGGATGACGAGCTTGCATGGGTTAAGCTCACAACAGGTAAGGATGAGCTCCTTGTTGCTACAAAGAAGGGTATGTGTATTCGCTTCAACGAAACAGATGCAAGACCTCTCGGCAGAGCTGCAAGTGGTGTTAAGGCTATTACTCTCAATGAGGGTGATGAGGTTATCGGTATGACAATTATGTCAGAGGATGGCAAGCTCCTTACGGTTAGTGAAACAGGCTACGGCAGAATCAGTGAAAATAACAACTACCGTACACAGTCAAGAGGTGGTAAGGGTCTTAAAAACTACCACGTTGACAGATATGGTGACGTTGCTGCTATCAGCGAAATAAGTGAGGATGATGATATTATCCTCATTTCTCAGGATGGTATTATTATAAGAATCCCTGCCAATGCAGTAAGGCTTTGCGCCCGTCCGTCAAAGGGTGTTAAGGTTATGAGATTAGGTGAGGGTGATAAGGTAGTTACACTTTCTACTACAGAGCACGATGATGACGAAATCAACGGTGAGGTTGAGGATGACGGTACAGCAAACGAAGGCGAAGCTACAGCCACCGAAGAAATCGAAGAAGCAACAGTAGTAGATGAGGCACCCGAAGAGGATACATCGGAGGAATAATTAATGTCTAAACCAAATAACAATAATGGTGATTTGCAGGATTACCTTGACCTGTTAGATGAATATGGCACACCTACAGCAACAGACGGTAAAAAGCCAAGTGAGGCAGTTTCTCTTGCAGAAAAAAGGGCGGCAGAGGGTAAAAAAGTAAAGCCAACTCCACCAAGTGATATTGTTGATGTAGATTTCTTTGAGGATGAGCCAAGGGTGGGGGATATTGACTCATTTTTTGAGGGCTCAACCCCTGCACCTGCAAAAAAAGCACCTGCAAAGCAACCAACTAAAAGGCCTGCACCACCACCTGTGGCAAAGTCTGCACCCAAAAAAGAGGAAACAAAGCCACAGGAGAGTGCTGTTGAAATACCTGAAGCACCACAAGAGGAAGAAAAACAAGAGAAAAACGTTTTTAAGCTCCTTGTTGCAAAAATAAATGCACTTCCTAAAAAGAAAAAAATTATTTTAGGTATAGCTTCAGGCTTTCTTTCAATTGTGCTTGTATTTATAACAGTTGTTGGTGTGTTCATCGGTCAGAAATTCAGCCTTTTAGGCGATAAAACAAATGAATTCACGGACGACGATATTATCTATGAGGAAGAGGATATTGGTGATATCAATATAGATATTGGTTCCTCTGACTTTAAACAGGCTCTCAAGGACTGGGCAACAACTGGAAATGACAAGCACAAGTCAAGCAAAAACGTTATAAACGTTTTACTTATAGGTGCCGACAGCCGTAAGGGTAAAAACGAAGGTAATACCGACGTTATGATGCTTATTTCCGTAAACAGGAAAACAAAGGAGCTTAAATTAGTATCCTTCCTTCGTGACAGCTACCTCTACGTTGAGGGCGACAGCAGCTCTCATTGCACAAAGCTCAATGCTGCATATTCAATGGGTGGCCCCGAATGTCTTATAAAAACAATAGAAAATAACTATAAAATAGATATTGATAACTACGTTATGGTTAATTTCGAGTCCTTTAAGGCAGTTATTGATGCAGTTGGTGGTGTTAATGCAGACGTTGAGGACTACGTTGCAAGCTATATCTATAAAAAATTCAAATTAGATATGCCTGTTGGTGATGGCGTTATTCTCAATGGTAAGCAGGCTCTTGCACTTTGCAGAGCACGTGGCTGCTATGCAAATGCAGACGTTGGCAGAACAGAAAAACAGCGTCAGGTTATTGATAGCCTTGTACAAAAGGTTATCGGCTCATCTGTAGGTGAGATCAATAAGTATATTGATACTCTCTTACCATACGTTGACACAGGTTTTTCAAAATCACAGATTATAACCTTGGGTATTAAGGCAATCACAGGTGGCTGGGCAAAATATGAAAGAAAACAGTTCACTGTGCCTAATACAAGTGACCCAAGCGCAAACGAAGCAATTTCAGGTAGTGCGAATATGTGGATTTGGGTTGTTGATTACCAAAAGGCTGCATATGCATTACAAATGGAGCTTTACGGGGAATCTAATATTATATTGGATGAGGACAGAACCTCTATTATAGATGTGTACAGAGGTGCAAACTATGAGGGCTCATCTACAACAATAAAAGACAATAATAAAAATGAATCAGAAGTACCTGAAACCACAGAGGTGCTTACAACACGTCCTGAAAAAACAACTGTTTCGCAAACAACAGAGAGTGTTACTTCAGAAGTAGATACACCTGAAACCACAGAGCAGGTTACAGTGGAGGATACAACAGTAGGTGAGCAGGAGCCACCAACAGAGGAAATTGAGGAGCCAACCCAAGAGGAAGAGGATGTACCTGTAGAGGTAGAAACAATGGGTGAGGAGCCGGAGGAAGAATAAATGAAAAAAGGCAACAAGGAATACGTAAAGAAAAGAAAAAGCTACTACGGCTTTTCACGTTACTATCCGGGTAGAATAGGCGCTAAAACGTATATAATAGGTGACAGCGTTTCAGAAAAAAGCCGTGAAGCAAAAAGAAAGGTGCTTATAGCCATTCTTATTATTCTTCTATTTATAGTAACCTTTGTTGTAACCTCTGTTTGTTTAAATATTGCAGAAATGGCGTAAAAAAAGACTCCCGATGGGGGTCTTTTTTTAGTCGCCAGTCGCCAGAGCTTCGCAAAGAAATTAGGAATTCGGAATGAGGAATTAGGAATTGAGGGGAAGCTTCGCTTCCAAACATTATAAGCTTCGCAAAGTAGCTGTTAGCAGATAGCAATTAGCAGACAGCAGAGCTTCGCAAAAACGTGGATAGAATGATAGTTTAAAGATTAGCGATAGCCTATCCCTATTTCGACAAAGGGGGGACCATTCTTCGACTAAACCATTGTTTTGATAAGCTACACAACGGGTGGTAAACTTGCTATTAAAACTATGTTTGGTCGGAATGGTGGATGGTACACTACAGAAAGATAAAACAAAGAATAAAAATTGTAAGGGACGGATTTCAGCCGTCCCGTTGTTTTCTTTGCTTTCGGGCAGGCTACAATCCTGCCCTTACAATTGTTCTATCCAACTAAAGAATAACAGTAGTAATGGTACCACCCACCACCTATGGCGTTATCCTTTAAAGAATAAAGAACAAATAAGAAAGTCGGAGGCCAAGCGGTCTTAGGAAGACAATACTAATGGCCA
>JAZSJL010000318.1:0-1682 GCA_045534355.1 Acutalibacteraceae bacterium | reverse complement strand
GGCAAGTGCCTTGAGTGGGTAAAGGACCACCTGGCACTTGACGAGATTGTCTTTTACCTTGAAAAAAAAAACGTTACAGACGGCTACGAGGGTAAATATACAAGCCTCTATGACTATATGACAGACGTTGTAAGCAAGGTTCCTGCAGGCTCGAACGGTGTTATTTTTACACCTTGGCTTCACGGTAACCGTTGCCCGTTTGAGGATCCTAATGCTCGTGGTATGTTCTTCAACATCAGCCTTGATACAGGCAAAAGTGAAATGATAAGAGCCGTGCTTGAGGGTGTTTGCTATCACCTTCGTTGGTTCCTTGAAACAGAGGAGAAAAAGGTTAAATCCTCTGACCACATCCGTTTTGTAGGTGGTGGTGCACTTTCTGATGTAACCTGCCAGATTCTTGCAGACTGCACAGGCAAGGTTGTTGAAACTGTAGACACACCTCAGAACGTGGGTGCTATGGGAGCAGCTGTACTTATTGCAGTTGGTATTGGTGAGTGTGAATCAATTGCCGCAGCAAAGAGCCTTATTCCCGTTTCCAAAACCTTCACACCAAATATGGAAGCGAAGGCTGTGTACGATAAATATTTTGAGGTTTACAAAAATCTTTATCCTGCAAACAAAAAGAATTTTGCAGCACTCAACTCATAAATTTTTTAACAAAAATTTAACGATAAATGTTGAAAAATAAAGGTTGTTCTGTTACAATAACAAAGTAGTTTACTTTTTATAGTATACTTAAAGGAGCGTGTTTTAATGAATATAGCATTGATAGCGCACGATTCTAAAAAAGAACTTATGACTCAGTTCTGTATAGCGTACTGCGGTATTTTAAGCAAACATAAAATTTGTGCTACCGGCACAACAGGAAAACTGGTTGCTGAAGCTACAGGCCTTGAAATCGAAAAGTATCTTAGTGGTTCTCAGGGTGGTGCACAGCAAATCGGTTCAAGAATAGCTTGCGACGAAATAGACTTATTACTTGTGTTCCGTGACCCACATCCGAAGCCGGGTGAGCCAAACGAAGCAAATCTTTTAAGACTTTGCGACGTGCACAATATTCCTGTGGCAACAAACATTGCTACAGCAGAGGCTCTCATACACAGCTTGGAGCGTGGCGATTTGGATTGGCGTGATATTGTTAACCCAAAGCAATAATATATCTAAATCGGGTGGAGCGCTTTCACCCGATTTTTTATTAATTAAATTTTATTTATTGAGGAGCTTAATATGGCTGTAAATATTAAAGCAATTAAAGGTACAAAAGACACTTTACCAAATGAAAGCTATAAGCTTCAGTACATTGAGCAGGCTGCTCTTGATACTGCAAAGACCTTTGGCTTCCACGAGATGAGAACACCTGTTTTTGAATATACAGAGCTTTTTGACCGTTCTGTAGGTGAAACCACAGATGTTGTTCAGAAGGAGATGTATACCTTCAACGATAAGGGCGACAGGTCAATAACACTTCGCCCTGAGGGTACGGCAGGTGCTGTTCGTGCGTTTCTTGAGCACGGACTTTTCAACGAGCCACTCCCACAGAAGGTGTGCTACCTTACCTCCTGCTACCGTTACGAAAAGCCTCAGGCAGGCAGACTTCGCGAATTCCATCAGTTCGGAATTGAGTGCTACGGCACAGCATCACCTGCGGCAGATGCAGAGGTTATCTCTGTTGCAAACGAAGT
>JAZSJL010000245.1:0-2146 GCA_045534355.1 Acutalibacteraceae bacterium | reverse complement strand
GTATGGCTTTGCTTCCTTGACGCAAATTTCAAAGCCTTTAAGATATATTTCTCTTAATGCTCTTTGTGATAAACGAGAGTCTGTTTTGTTTCTGTTAGTTTCCTGGCTGTTACAGGCAAAGTGCTTCGGACAAGCACCCACACCGTTTTTCTGAACACCCTTAACAACGGCTACTGCTGTTTTACCTGTAAGGAATGGGTCCTCTGAGTAGTACTCAAAGTTTCTGCCACAAAGGGGGCTACGGTGAATATTCATACCCGGTGCAAGGAGAATATGGGAGCCCTTCTCTATCATTTCTGCACCAACCTTTGAATATATCTGTTGGAGCAAATCTAAATTCCACATTGAAGCAAGGCTTGTGCCGATTGGAATAAGCGAACAGCAGGAGCGTATTCTTATACCTGATGGGCCATCTGTTGTGGTAATAGGCTTTATTCCTTTTTCTCTCAAGGATGGGAGTACACCACCCATAACACCTGCATTACCCTTTTTACCAAGAGGGCTATCCATTGTGTAGTCACCTCGGCTGATAGCCTCAAGCTCCTTTGGGGAAAGCTGTGAAATAAACCTTTCTATAGATTCCTTGCCATCAACTACGTCTTGAAGGGTGATGCCTAAATCACCATTGTAGCCGTAGTCGTAGGGAAGGTTTTTTAGTATGGTGGATTTTAAATCAATGGTACAGGTTGCAACGGGAGTTACCTTACCACCCTCTGCGAGAATATCAAATTGGTGAGTAGGAGCACAAGCTTCTGTGAGCTGTTCAATAACAATAAGTCCATCAATATTAAATGAAAATGCTTTTTGAGCATCTCGCACGTTGGTGCCCACGTAGAAGCTGTATTCACCTGCTTCAAGCACATAGGCGTTTTTGTTGCCTGTTACACCTCTATCATCAAAGCTTGCAAACGAATAGTATGGAATATTGAATTCTGCTGTGAAAGCTTCATCGGGTGCAAGGGTAGGTGTTTTTATAAAGTCACACAAAACTCTTTCGGCTTTGCCCAATTTACCCTGTGGTGCCTGTGCATAAACCTGAACAACCTCTTTACCACTTAAAGCACCTGTGTTTTTAACAATTGCTTTTATAGAAACCACGCCATCAGCGTTATTACAGCCGAGAAATTGAGTTTCAAAGCTTGTGTATGAAAGACCGAAACCGAAGGGGTACAAAACCTTATCCTTGGCAAAGGTTTCAAAATAACGGTAGCCAACGTAAATATCCTCAAAGAAATTGTTGTATTCCTTCTCGCCAAAGTAATCTGCGCAAGGGTATGCATCGTAGCCGGTGGCAATAGTATCTGTAAGTCTGCCTGATGGCTCCTTTATGCCCAAAAGCACCTCTGCGATAGAGTTGCCACTTTCCATACCACCCTGGTAGGGGAGGATAATTGCGCTGTTATTGATGAGTAGCTCCTGCTCCCAAGCCATATCCATAATACTGCCAATGTTCAGAACAATAACAGTTTTCCTGAAGGCTTTTGATACTCTTTTTATAAGTGAGCTTTCGTCGTCTGTGAGAAAGTAGCTTCCCTTCGTAAGGTAGTTTTCTCTGTCCTCACCGGCAGAGCGACCAATAACGATTACGGCACAGGTGCTGCATTGTGCAGCATCTGAAATGGTAGCATCGTCAATAGGCATTTCGTTGTAGTAGTGTGGCCAATGACCCCAGAAGCCGTGGTCAGGTGGGTTCTTTTCGCACCACTCCTTGTAGGCTTCAGCAAGCTTTTTGTTAACCTTCGCACCGGCATTTTCGAGACCCTCCATAAGGCTCACTGTATATGGCTTTATAACATCTCCACCTGAGCCGTAGCCAACGTACATATAATCATTTTGCACTCTGCCGAAAACGGAAATTACGTCATCTTTCGATAGAGGTAAAACATTGTCATTCCTAAGTAAAACTGTACCCTCGGCACCTGCCTGACGCAAAATTTCGGGCATACCTTCGGTGATATTCTTTTCTAAATCGGCAGTATCACCACTCTCATTCTGTGAAAGTCGGTTTATTAAAAGACCTATTGTGTTAAAGGCTTTTCTTTTAGCTTTTTCAAAAAAATCCAACCAAAACCCTCCTGCATAGTTTGTTGATTAGATTATACAAATTTGTTCTCACAAGGTCAAGGGGTAGTGTTTAGCTGTTAGC
>JAZSJL010000391.1:0-2056 GCA_045534355.1 Acutalibacteraceae bacterium | reverse complement strand
TCAACCCTGAAAACGGCTTCTTTGGTGTTGCACCCGGTACAAACGTAAAATCAAATCCAAATGCTCTCGCTTCTACACAGAAGGGCACAATCTTTACAAACGTTGCTCACAACCTTGACAATAACACAGTTTGGTGGGAAGGTCTCGATAAGAACCCTCCGGTACACGCTGTTGAATTAAAGGGCAACCCATGGGATGGTCAGGAAAGCGAAGAAAAGGGCGCTCATCCAAACAGCCGTTTCACAGCTCCTGCTGCTAACTGCCCATGCCTTAGCTCAGAGTTTTAAAATCCAAACGGTGTGCCGATTTCTGCAATCGTATTCGGTGGCAGACGTGCAAAGCTTGCCCCACTCGTTTACCAGTCACGTGACTGGAACCACGGTGTATTCGTTGGCTCTATTATGGCTTCTGAAACAACTGCAGCAGCTGCAGGTGCTGTAGGTGTTGTTCGCCGTGACCCAATGGCTATGCTTCCGTTCTGCGGTTACAATATGGCTGACTACTGGCAGCATTGGATTGACATTGGTAAGACTCTTGACCCTGATAAGGCACCTAAGATTTTCAACGTTAACTGGTTCCGTAAGGATGATGAAGGCAACTTCATGTGGCCCGGCTTCGGCGATAACCTTCGTGTTCTTGACTGGATTATTGACCGTTGCGAAGGCAAGGTTGATGCCAAGGAAACAGAAATCGGTTATATCCCATATGCAAAGGACATCAACATTGAAGGTCTTGAGGGTGAAGTAACTCTCGAATCACTTGAGAGCATCCTTGAGGTTGAAAAAGAGCTCTGGCAGGAAGATGCTAAGGGTATTGAAGAATTCTACGCTAAATTCGGTGACAGAATCCCTCAGGTACTTGTTAACGAGCTTGAAACTCTCAAAAAGAACGTTCAGTAATTTTAAAATAAAGGGTTGTGCTTTTCAGCACAGCCCTTAAAATCTATAGAAAAATACACTCAAGAAAGAAGTAATATAAATGGCAAAGCTTACAAGAGATACAAAAGACGGCATTTATTCACTTATGCTCACCCCCTTCTTTGAGGACAGAAGCATAGACTACAAAACCTATGAGGAATATACTGAGTGGCAGGTTTCACAGGGTGTTGCTCACCTTTTTGCTGTATGTGGCAGCTCTGAAATGACACAGCTTACTCTTGAGGAAAGACTTAAGCTCGCAGAGCTTACTGTTAAGCACAAGGGTGATACAACTGTTGTTGCTACTGCTAACATTGAAGCAACAAAGGAAGAAAATCTTGAAGAAATCAAGAAAATGGAGCAAACAGGTGTTGACGGTCTTGTACTTACAACAAAGGGCTTGGGCCAGGACGAGGAAGCACTCATTTCTTACATAAGAGAGCTTGCTTCTTCAACAGAGCTCCCTGTATTTATGTATGAATTCCCGGGCTTCCAGCCTCACCTTATCAGTGGCAAGGCATACGGCGAGCTTACAAAGGATGGTCTGATCTGGGGTATTAAAGATACGACCTGCAAGCTTGATATGATTAAGGATAAAATCGACAACAAAAATGATTCAACAATCATTCAGGCTAATATGCCTTACCTCTTTGATTCATACGTAGCAGGTGCACGTGGCGTTATGGCTACACCAACCTCCTGTGGTGGTGCTTTCTTCCAAAGATTCCACGAGGCATTTGTAAGTGGTGATATGGCTCTTGCAGAGCAACGCTACAATGAAATCATTCTTCTTGATAACGCTATTGACAGTGGCTTCTGTGCAAGCGCCAAGGAGCTTATAAGACTCCAGGGCGTTGAAGGCTTCAACGGGTACACAAGAGGCACTCACAACCTTTCCGGCGCAAGACTTCGCTCTATCAAATCCTTCCACGATTGGTGCGTAGCAAACGGATTGATGAAATAAAACTTAAACAAACTATTCACCGAGTGTTCGTTATTGAGCACTCGGTTTTTTCGTCTTGATTATAAAGGATATATATGATATAATTTACATAATTGAGCAAATAGATTCAGGGGTGTTTTTATGTTAGACAGATTCCTTTCAGGCTGGGGTGCTTTCATGGGCGTGTGCGAGCACA
>JAZSJL010000238.1:0-5860 GCA_045534355.1 Acutalibacteraceae bacterium | reverse complement strand
TAACAAAGACTATTGCAGAATTTTTGCAATAGTCTTTTTCTTTTTGTTTGTATGTGATATAATAATTCAAACTATAAAAATTACGGAGATTATGGATGAAAAGATTTTTATCTTTATTTTTGGCTTTAGTATGTATATTTCTTTGTGTTGCTTCATTTTCTTCATGTGAGATACAGCCTGAGCAGAAATTTAAAGCATATTATTTTGATTATTTCGATACTGCAACTACAATTGTCGGATGGGAAAAGTCACAAGAAGATTTCGATGAAACCTGTGAGCTTATAAAAAGTGAGCTTGATTATTATCACAAGCAGTACACTATCTATAATTCATATGAGGGCATAAACAACATTTGTGCGCTCAATAAAACGGAAAAGGGTGTGCACAAGGAGTTAAAGGTTGATAAAAGCATTATCGACCTGCTTCTCTATTGCAAGGAGCTCTACAGTCAGACAGACGGCAAGCTCAACATTGCTATGGGTAGTGTGCTCTCTATTTGGCACAACTACAGAAACGAGGGTATGGAGAAACCTGTAGAAGCAAAGCTCCCACCTATGGAAAAATTAAAAGAAGCGTCTGCCTATACTGATATTGAAAAGGTTATTATAAATGAAAAGGCGCAGACAGTGTTTATTTCGGAGCCTGAAATGACTCTCGATGTAGGTGCAATTGCAAAGGGCTATGCTGTTGAAAGAGTAGCAAAGACTCTTATTGAAAAGGGTATTACCGGCTACGTGCTCAATGTTGGTGGCAACGTCCGTGCCATTGGCAGTTCTAATGGTGAGCCATGGCAGGTAGGGATAGAAAATCCAGACACAGGTAGCGAAGAAGCTTTCATTGAACAGTTAGGTATTGAGGATAAGTCACTTGTTACAAGTGGTAACTACCAACGCTTTTACGTGGTAGAGGGAAAAAATTACCACCATATTATAGACCCCGATACTCTTATGCCTTGCGAAAAATTTATGTCTGTATCTGTTATTACTACAGATTCGGGCTATGCAGATGCACTTTCCACAACACTTTTCCTTATGGATTATGAGGATGGCTTACAGCTTATTGAAAGCACCGAGGATACAGAGGCTATGTGGGTATTGCCTGACGGAACAAGGAAATATTCAAGTGGCTTTTTGAGTTATTCAAACAAATAAAACAGCGTACTCCGAAGAATACACTGCTTAGGAAAATTTTGAATTAGGAATTAGGAATTAGGAATTGAGGGGAAGCTGTCGCTTCCGAATATTATAAGCTGTCGCCATACTTTAATTTTGCGATAGCTTATAATCACGGCGTAGCCCCGAAATTTTAAATTTTAAATTTTAAATTTTGAATTTAGTTAATCCCACTCATCACCCGTAACCTTGCTTAGGTCAAGTCCTTTGGTATCGTGGGTTTTCTTGATAAGAGCAATGAGTGTAACAACAAAGCTTGGTACAAGTAAGCAAAGGGCAACAGTACCGATTATACCATCACCGAAAATAAGTGCCAATACTGTGTTTGTCATAAATCCTATAGCGTAGCCTGCAAAGCCTACAACTGTTTGTGCCGACGTAGCTGATGAACGAAGGTTTGTAGGAGCAGATTCACTTGCCATCATAATAAGCACGTCATTTGTGGAGTAGTAGCTACCTACGAAAGCACCACAGAAGAAGCCTACAAGAGCAGGCGCTAAGTTCATATTAGCACCAACAGTAAAGATTATGAAGCTGATAACACAGTTTGTTGCAACTGTAATTGCAGCAGCCTTTCTGCCTTTTTTGTCGGATATGAAGCCCATAATCACCTGTGAAAGAGCCATACCTATAGGGTAAAGAGTAAGAGCCTGGCTTACCTGCTTAACGCTTACAAGGTCTAAAAACTCCTTTGCATTTGAGCCGAAATTACTCAATGCATAGCCGTGTGTGAGGATTGCCTGATAGTTCATACTACCAACAACGCCTATACCTGCAAGAGCAAAGCAGATGAATACCCAACGTAACTGCTTGTGGCTGAAGCCGAATTTGAGGGCAGCAAAAAGACCACCCTGTGAGTTTTCTGATTTTTTCTTTGCTTCCTCTGCCTGTAGCTCTTCATCTGTCATTTTGAGGAAGCGCAGTCTTGAATCAATAAATGCATCGGTTTCCCTTGCACACAGCAGAGCAATAAGAGAAACAACAATACCGACAATTGCAGGTATAATATATACGTTTCTCCATTCACCTGCAGAAGCCATTAACCATCTTCTGAGGAGAGGAACCAGCATAACTGCCATATTGGCAAAGAATTTAACCATGGAGTAGGTTATTGCACGGCTTTTCTTTGGTGCAACCTCCATAATATACACAACGTGCATATCGTGAGGTACAAAGAAAAGAATTGCACAGGCGCCTATGAAGTACATTATCACGTTCTGTGAAAGGAAAATAACGAACAGCGCAAGAGCCATACCGAAGGTATTAATAATAAGGAAGGTTTTTCTGCCGTAACGGTCTGCCAACGGTCTGTAAAGAATACCTATAACCTGAAATGGTATTGCCACAACATTCAAAAGGTTGAGAATTGTAACCGAGCTTTCGCTTTTAATAAAGTCATTTGCTATTTCTGTTTGCATAAGGGAATTTATCTGTGAAGCAATTTCATCCACAGCATAAATAAGTGCAATAATGAGCACAAGGTACCAGAAGTATGTATTACCCTTTGGTCGTGCTTTTTGCTTTTCCCACTTTTTGATTTCCTTTTCTTTTCGTTCATTTGCCTTTCGCAGCTGTTCAGGCGTAAGAACCTTTGCCATAAGAATCACCTCTATGAATTAAATATATCATAAAAGAAACAATTTCTCAATAAAATAAAAATTTCTCAAAAAATTTGTGACCAAACAGGTTTTTCAAACGTTTATGTAAAGGAGAGTGAAAAATGAGCTACCCCAATCAGGCGCAAGGCTTCGATTTTCTGTATGAGCTGTATGCAGATAAGCTGTACCGTATAGCCTTATCCAACGTGCAGAATGAGCACGATGCATCAGATATAGTTCACGACGTTTTTGTAAAATTCCTTAATACAAAGCCTGATTTTAAAGATGCAAGTCATCAGGAGGGCTGGTTCGTAAAGGCAACTGTAAATGCCTGCAGAGATTTTCTTCGCAAGAAATCACACAGGACTCACACTCCACTTGAAGAGGTACACAACATAGGTGCAGAAGATAAAAACGAACACGATATTATTTTTTACTTATCACAGTTACCCTCAAAATACAGAGAGGTAATCACACTTCACTATTTAGAGGATTACTCTGTTGAGGAAACGGCAAGGCTTCTGGGTCTTTCTGTATCGGGTGTTAAAATGAGATTATCACGAGGCAGAGAGAAGCTACGAAATATTATGGAAGGATATACAGATGATTGATAGAAATTTAAAAAATCAATATAAAAGCATAAAAGCTCCTGCTGATTTGAAGGATAGAATTCTTGAAACGGAAGAAGGAACAGCACCTGTAAGCAGTAAAAAAAGAGCTTACAAATATGCACAGCTTATTGCAGCTTGTTTTGTTGCTGTTTTGTGCATAGGCTTTGTAGGTGCAGGACTTACCTCAAGCACAGTTTACGTAGATGGCAAAGCCTTTTATGGTGAAGCAATTTCTGTGGAAGGCGAAGCTTCGCAGATTGTTAGCAGAGCCACTATCAATGCAGGTCGGGTTATAGAAATAGATGCAAGGCTTGAAACAAATATTTCCCTTTCCAACGGTGAGTTTACGCTTACCGATTGTGAAACGGGAGCACACGTTTACACAGGTAATGAATATTCGGTTAAAGGCAAGGTAAACTTAAAGGTGGATTTACCACAGGGAGAGAGTGGGGAGCTTAAGCTTCAGAACATTCTTTCCGAAAGAGAAATCACTTTGAGTTGAAGCCTTAACGGAATATAGAATTATAAAAACAAAAATTTATTCTAAAGGAGTAAAAATTATGAAAAAGTTTTTAAGTATCGCAATCGCAATCGTTATGGTTATCGGCGTTGTTTTCCTCGTAGGCTGTGGCAAGGACAACACACCAAAGTTAGAGGTAACTGATTCAGCAGACGTTCTTAACAAGGTATTCACAACATACGCAGAAGAGGAAAAGTTCTTCGGTATGGGTGGCGATATGGCAAACCCTGTTGACGGCGCTGCAGGCATCTACAGCCTTGAGGACAAAGAGGGTATGGTAGCAACTCTCCACGTTACAGAGGACTTAATCGGTCAGGTTTCCGAGGCAGCTTCTTATATGCACGCAATGAATGCAAATACATTCACAAGCGCTGCTTTCAAGCTTTCTGATGCAGCAACAAGCGAAGCATTCGCAACATCACTTAAGGACAGCGTTTTAGCAACACAGTGGATGTGCGGCTTCCCTGAAAAGATTGTTATGTACTCAATCAATGGTGGCGAATATGTTGTATACGCTATCGGTAACGGTGAAATCATCGACAACTTCAGCGCAAAGCTTGCAACAGTTTACGGCGAAGCAGCAACAGAGGTTGTAAACGAAGCAATCGCATAATTGATTTATTAATTAACCTTCGGGAGAGTAATCTTCACATACTCGGGAAAGAGGTATAAATATGTTATTTTCAGGAATACCTTTTTTATATTATTTTCTGCCCGTAGTACTGATACTTTATTTTATATCACCCAAAAAGCTTAAAAACACAGTGCTTCTTATAAGCAGCCTTGTGTTTTACGGCTGGGGTGAGCCTAAATACGTTGTTTTAATGGTAGCCTCAATCATAATCGGATATGTTTCCGGTCTCTTGATTGAGGCTAAAAACAATAAAAGGGATAAAAAAATCATCCTTTTTATTTCTGTTTTTATTAACTTAGGCTTTTTGGCGTATTTTAAATATGCCGATTTCTTTATTGAGAACTTCAATTCAGTTACAGGCTTGGGTATTCCGCTTTTGC
Source organism: Acutalibacteraceae bacterium (assembly GCA_045534355.1). Lineage (GTDB taxonomy): Bacteria > Bacillota > Clostridia > Oscillospirales > Acutalibacteraceae > DTU089. Next base: position 945 of record JAZSJL010000238.1, on the reverse strand, counting down.
GAATTGCCCTGCCTATAGGTATCAGCTTCTACACCTTTCAGATTTTAAGCTATTCCATAGACGTATACAGAGGTACACCTGCTCAGAGGAATCCCATAAATCTTGCAACGTATATATCTATGTTTCCACAGCTTATAGCAGGCCCTATAGTAAGATATACAGCTATTTCCGGCGAATTAGCTGAAAGAAAGCATACCCTTGAAGGCTTTTCCACAGGTATGCGAAGATTCATTCTTGGCCTTTCTAAAAAAGTGCTTGTTGCAAATATTTTAGGTGAGCTTTGCGATACCTTCAGAGCCTCTGACGATAAGGCTGTGCTTTACTACTGGCTCTATGCAGTTGCTTTTGCTTTGCACGTTTACTTTGATTTTTCAGGATATTCGGATATGGCAATCGGTCTTGGTAGAATTTTCGGCTTTAAGTTCTGCGAAAACTTCAACTATCCATTCATAGCAAAGAGCGCAACAGAATTCTGGCGCAGGTGGCATATGTCTTTAGGCACCTGGTTCAGAGATTACGTGTATATCCCTATGGGAGGTAACAGGGTTTCAAGACTTCGTTGGTTTTTCAATATTTTCACAGTATGGATGCTTACAGGCTTCTGGCACGGTGCAGCGTGGACGTTTATAATCTGGGGATTATATTTCGCAATATTCCTTTGCATTGAAAAGCTGTTCCTTCTTAAGTGGCTTGAAAAAACAAAGGTACTCAACAGAATTTATATTCTGCTCATCATTACAACAAGCTTTGTAATATTCAATGCAACAGATATGGGCGAAGCATTTGAGTATATTAAGTGTATGTTCGGCTTTGGTAATATTCCATTTATATCACAGGAATATATATATTACATTAAGAGCTATGCTGTGCCTATGGTAATTGCATTGGTTGGTGCAACACCGGTTGTGAAAAGCGTGGTTAAAAAAATCATAGAGAAAAAGCCTG
>JAZSJL010000111.1:0-1684 GCA_045534355.1 Acutalibacteraceae bacterium | reverse complement strand
GGACTTTTCCTCCGAAACAGAAAGGATGCTCAAGGTACTTGACTATGCAATACTTGTAATAAGTGGTACCGATGGCGTACAAGCCCACACAAGGACCCTGTGGAGGCTTTTAAAGGCATATAAAATACCATCCTTTATCTTCGTTACGAAAATGGATTTTGCAAGGTACGACGAAGAAAGCATTATGGCTGATTTGAGAGAGCTGTGTGCAGATAGCTGTGTGAATTTCTCTACGCAAAGCATTGATGAGCGTAACGAAAATATTGCAGTAAATGATGATGCAGTTTTAGAAAAGTACCTTGATGGTGGAACGCTCGAAAACGAAGATATTAAAAGACTTATTGCAGAGGGTAAGCTTTGCCCTTGTTTTTTCGGCTCAGGCTTAAAGCTTGATGGTATAGACGAATTTTTATCTGCACTTTCAGAGTACGTGGTACCAAAGGTTTACCCTGCAGAAATGGGTGCCAAGGTATATAAAATATCTTACGATTCAAAGGGTGAAAGGTTAGTTCACCTTAAGGTTACAGGTGGTTCATTAAAGGTTAAGGACACGGTAGCCTATAATGGCAAAACAGAAAAAATAAATAATATCCGTATATATTCAGGCACAAAATTCACAACAGCAGAAGAAATGAGTGCAGGTGGAGTTTGTGTTGTTACAGGTCTTTCCGAAATCAAGTGTGGCGAGGGCTTGGGCTTTGAGGAGGCCTTTAAGCAGGTTTACCTTGAGCCTGTAATGATTTATCGTATCGTTTTACCCAATGGCGTAGATGCCCAAAGCTTTTTGCCAAAGCTTCGCAGGCTGGAAGAGGAGGACCCACAGCTCCGTGTGAGCTGGAACAGCTTTTTACAAGAGATTAACGTTGCCTTGATGGGTGATATTCAGACGGAAATACTTAAGAGCCTTATTCATCAGCGCTTTGATATTAACGTTGAAATCGACTCGGGCAAGGTGTTATATAAAGAAACCATAACCAACAAGGTTGAAGGTGTGGGTCATTATGAGCCGTTGCGCCACTATGCAGAGGTGCACCTGATTCTTGAGCCTTTAGAGAGGGGCAAGGGTATTCAGATTACCTCCAAGTGTGGTGAGGACGTGTTAGATAGAAATTGGCAGAATCTGATACGCACCCATTTGGCTGAAAAGGAGCATCTGGGCGTTTTAACAGGCTCACCTATAACAGATATTAAAATCACGTTGGCAGCAGGCAGAGCCCATTTAAAGCACACAGAGGGTGGAGATTTCAGGCAGTCAACATACCGTGCAGTAAGGCAAGGACTTATGCAAGCAGAGTCTGTACTCCTTGAGCCCTACTATAGCTACAGGCTTGAGGTACCACCTGAATGCATAGGCAGGGCAATAAATGATATTAGAATTATGAATGGCACTATCAACGGTCCCGAGGATGATGGTGTTGTGTCTGTCATAACGGGTAAGGCACCTGTTATATGTATGAATGGCTACGCTTCTGTTGTAGCCTCCTATACAGGTGGCAGAGGCAGGTTCTTCTGCGACGTGTGTGGCTACGACGTATGCCACAATGCAGATGAAGTCATAAATAGCTTTAAATACTCACCTGAAGCAGATTTGGAGAATACTCCCGATTCTGTTTTCTGTGCTCACGGTGCAGGGTTTAACGTTAAGTGGGATGAAGTCAAAAGCTATAAAGTCGGATCGTAGCCA
>JAZSJL010000223.1:0-2660 GCA_045534355.1 Acutalibacteraceae bacterium | reverse complement strand
AGCCTGACCTTCTTGCGAGCTTTAGCTCGGAGGAGGGGGGACCACCGTAGGTGGTGGGTGGTACCATACGCCGGTTTTTATAAAAGAATAAATAATAAATAAAAAAGAAAAAAGAAAAAATAGGTTTGGGAACTGAACTTTATTATTTATTATTTCTTATTTGTTCTTTATTCTCTAAAGGATAACGCCGTAGGTGGTGGGTGGTACCATTGCTGCTGTTATTCTTCAGTTGGATAGAACAACTGTAACGGCAGGATTGTAGCCTGCCCGTTAATAAAAAAACTACAAGCCTCCTTTCGGGGAGGCTTGAATTCTATAGGGTGATAAAAATGATTTTTGAAAATTATGACAGAATAGTTTTTGCCGGTGATTCCGTTACCGATATGGGTAGCGAAAATCCTGTAGGTGAAGGGCTTTTTGACAACGTTGGCAGGAGCTATGTTCGTGTGGTCGAAAATATGCTGGCAGTTTATTATCCCGAAATTCTTGTAAGAGTTACCAATTCAGGTATTTCAGGTAACACAAGCAGAGATTTACTTGCAAGGTTTGACAGAGACGTTGTGGCTCTTAACCCCCAGTGGGTTTCAATCTGCATAGGTATAAACGACGTGTGGAGGCAGTTCGACTGCCCTGCTATGACCAACGTGCAGGTGCAGCCCGATGAATATGAAAGAAATCTTGAGGAAATGATACTTAAGGTGAAAGCTACCGTAAAGGGTATTTTTATTCTCTCACCATATATTATTGAGCCTCTTAAAGAGGATATGATGCGAGCAAGAATGGATGAATACGTAGAAATCTGCAGAAGGCTGTCTGATAAGCACGGATGTAAGTTTGTGGATTTCCAGAAAATGTACGAGGACTATTGCAAAATACGTCATTCCTCATATATTGCCTGGGATAGAATTCACCCAAATCAGGTTGGTGCAACCCTGATGGCAAGGGAATTTTTAAAGTACTGCGAATTTGAGTATTAATACTATTGAAAGTTTTTCAGGAAATGATATAATTATAATTCAGAATTAGGCTGTATACAAACAGCAAGGGAGATGTAAGAATGATAGTTCCGATTATATTACTTGCCATTGGCTTTGTTTTGCTTATTAAAGGTGGCGACTGGTTTGTTGATGGCGCATCCGGTATTGCAAGACGTTTTCGTTTGCCCGAAATTCTTATCGGTGCAACGGTTGTTTCTATTGGTACAACTCTGCCCGAGGTTATGGTTTCGGCAGGTGCTGCTCTGCAGGGTAGTGGCTCAATTGCCTATGGTAATGCAATAGGCTCAATTATTTGCAACACATCGCTGATTGCAGCAATCACAATTGCCATAAAGCCGGGTCCTGCAGCAAGAAAGAGCCTGAAGCTTCCTGTTGCCTTCTTCTTTGCAGCAGCAGGTGTTTATTGCCTTGTTGCATACGTTTCGGGTACCTTCTCCCGTGCAATAGGTATTGTGCTTCTTGCAATGTTTGTTGTTTATATGGCTTTAACAGTTGTCCGTATGAAAAAGGGTGCTGCAACAATTGATGAGGTGGCAGAGGAAGAAAAAACAGGCGTTTCTGTTTCAGAGGAAGAGCTTGAAGCAAAAAGTGGTGAGGATTATACAGTTGAATCCTTGGAGAAGGGCACAAAGGATAGCCTTACCAAAGATATTTTAATGCTCATTGCCGGTGCTGTTCTAATTGCTGTTGGTGCAGATTTGCTTGTTGACAACGCTATTGTTCTTGCCGAAGCTCTCGGTGTTTCCGAAAAGGTTATCGGTCTTACTATTGTTGCTTTGGGAACATCTCTTCCGGAGCTGGTAACAGCAATCACGTCACTTATCAAGGGTCACGGCTCACTTTCACTTGGCAATATTATCGGTGCAAACCTCTTTAACCTTGTGCTTGTCAGTGGCACTGCCGTTACAATCAACCCGTTTGACGTTCCTGTTTCAGGGCTTATCGGTGGAATCAACTCATCACTTGTGATTGATATACCAATAATGCTCCTTGTTATGCTTATTCTTACTGTTCCCACACTCATAAAAGAGAAGCTGTCTCGTTGGCAGGGTGTTGCTATGCTGGGATTTTATGCAGCCTTCTGTGTGCTTCAGTTTGCAATATAATTTTATAGATAAGAGCAAGAGGTTTCTTGCTCTTTTTATTTTTATATGATATATTGAAATCATAAAGTATTAAGGAGTGATTTTATGACTTACCTTGATTTATTAAAGTATTTGATTGACGTTCAAAAAATAGAAAAAGAAGATTTAGCAGAGCTTATCGGTATACCTCAAAAGAAGATAGATTCTGTATTAGCCGGTGCTGTGCCTTTAAAGAAAAAGTGGCTTAAAAATTTATCCTTGTATACGGGTATACCTACAGAAAGCATTGTGACAGGGAATTTTGTGCTCAACTACCCTGAAGGAGAGTCTTTACCTATTATTAAGGATGCCTATGTGCCGGAGGTAATCCGAGAAGCAAACTCACAAAGGCTTAATCTTTATGTGAAAAAGAGGTACAAGCCCTTCCGTGATGATGTGGTTTATATGCATCCTATAGGCATAATCCTTGCAGTTTTATGTCTTATTGCCCTCATAGGCTTTGTTTTTCTCTTTGGTGTAACAGCTCTTTCTGATTTGGTTAAGGTTATGCTTATGGGTCTTATTCCTGTAATAATAA
>JAZSJL010000382.1:0-5305 GCA_045534355.1 Acutalibacteraceae bacterium | reverse complement strand
ATCCTTAAACTGGCGATAAACGGATGCAAAGCGAACATAGGCAACCTCGTCTATATCCTTCAATTTATCCATTACGTACTCGCCGATTTTAACGGATGTAACCTCTCTGTCAAGTGAATTCTGAAGCTCTGCTTCAATTTCATCTACCACTCTGACAATAACCTCTACAGGCACAGGTCTCTTTTCACAAGCACGCATAATGCCGTTAAAAAGCTTATCACGATCGAATACCTCTCGTGATTTATCCTTCTTTACAACAACAACGGGAACGCTTTCAATAATTTCGTACGTAGTAAAGCGCTTTGCACAGCTCATACACTCACGACGACGGCGTATACGCTCACCCTCATCTGTAGGACGTGAGTCTATAACCTTACTCTCCTCGAAACCACAAAAAGGACATTTCATATTGTGCACCTCGTAAATAAAAATTTAAGTAATTATACCAAATACAGTATATAAATACAAGAGTTTTTCAATATTTTGGGTTTAATTCCCATTGATTTTTTGATAAAAGTAAAATATTCTTTTTATTGGTGATAAATAATGAATGAAATAAAAAAAGCGTGGTATGATTACCTTAAATTAGGTACCAACACACGCTTGATTACCCGAATAACCCTAATTCTCTTTTTCAGCTTATGCTTTGCTGTTATATACACCTACAACGCAACACACTCAAGCAACCACTACGAATTACTTTTGCTGTGCGATACGCTGTTTGAATGTGCAAAAAGTGTTTCGGGAATAGGCTTTTTAGGCATAGTCATAACAGGTTTAATTGAAAAAACTACTCAATAAGAAACTTAAATTCCTCATTTTCAAAATCCACTATACAGGTATTTCCGGAGACAAGCTGTCCTTTCAGAAATCTTTCGGCAAGAGCATCCTCTATACTATGTGATATTACCCTTCGAAGGGGTCTTGCACCATAGGTTGAATCAAAGCCTACGGTACTTAACTGTTTAATTACAGACTCTTTAAACTTCAGAACAATATTTGTACTCAAGCACCTTTTAGAAAGGTCTGACAGCATCCTTTCCGTTATTTTACTAACCTCTGTGGGTGTAAGCGATTTAAAAACAATCATTTCATCTATTCTGTTTAAAAATTCAGGCTTGAAATGATTTTTGGCTTCCTTCAAAACAATATCACGAATCCTCTCATTATCTCTATCGTGATTACCACCTTGGGCAAAGCCAATCGAAGTGCTGTTTGAAATAAATTTTGCACCAATATTTGACGTCATAATTATAATCGAATTCTTAAAATCACATTTTCTGCCTGTTGAATCCGTCAGGATTCCTTCATCTAAAATCTGCAGAAGAATATTATAAACCTCAACGTCTGCCTTCTCTATTTCATCGAAAAGCACTACAGAATAAGGATGTCTCCTTATTTTCTCAGTTAATTGACCACCTTCATCGTGACCAACATATCCGGGTGGAGCGCCAATAAGACGAGATACGCTGTGCTTCTCCATATATTCTGACATATCGATTCTTATTATGCTTTGTTCAGAGCCGAAAACTGTCTCTGCAAGTGCTTTTGTCAACTCCGTTTTACCCACACCTGTCGGACCGAAAAAGATAAATGACCCTATTGGTCTGTTAGGGTTTTTAAACGCTGTTCTGCCACGTCTTACAGCACCGGCAACAGCACTTACAGCCTCATCCTGTCCAACAACCCTTTCGTGAAGGTAATCCTCTAATTGCAGCAATTTGTCGCCTTCACCTTTTGTTAATTTAGCAAGAGGTACACCACACACATCGGATATAACAAGTGCAACATCCTCGTAGGTAACTGATATTTTGTCGGATTTCAGAGAATCCTTCCATTGCTGTTTTTTGTTTCTCAACAAGGTGGTAAGAGCTCTTTCTCTGTCACGATAATCTGCAGCCACCTCAAAATTCTGGCTTTGGGCAGACAGGGTTTTATGTCTTGTAGTATCGTTAAGTTTTCGCTCAATTTCGAGAATTTCTTCGGGTGGAGTAATAGTCCTCAACCTAACCCTTGAGCATGCCTGGTCCATTAAATCAATTGCTTTGTCGGGTAAAAATTTATTGGGCATATATCTTTCGCTTAAATACACAGCAGCCTCAATTGCCTCATCGGTTATTTCAACAGAGTGATGCTTTTCATATAACGCCTTCAAGCCATAGAGCATTTCAACAGCAATGCTTTTTGTGGGCTCTTCAACAGAAACGGTCTGAAAACGTCTTTCAAGTGCAGCATCCTTTTCAATGTACCTTCTGTATTCATCTATAGTCGTAGCGCCAATGACCTGTATTTCGCCCCTTGCAAGGCTGGGCTTAAGAATATTTGCAGCATCAACTGCACCCTCTGCAGAGCCTGCACCAACTATATTGTGAAGCTCATCAATAAACAGAATTACGTTGCCGTCTGCAACAACCTCTTCAATTATATTTTTGATTCTTTCTTCAAAATCACCTCTGTACTTTGTTCCCGCCACCATACAGGTTAAGTCAACACTTATCACCTGCTTATTTTTTAACAGCTCCGGTGCCTTGCCACTTGCAATTTCATAAGCAAGACCCTCTGCAATAGCTGTTTTTCCCACGCCCGATTCCCCTACCAGGCAAGGGTTATTTTTTGTTCTTCTGCAAAGAATCTCAATAACCCGACTTATCTCTCTGTCTCTGCCTATAACAGGGTCTATTTTCCCTGCCCTGCATAGCTCTGTAAGATTACGGCCGTACTTAATAAGATTGGATTTTGATTGCTTTGAAGGTTGACCTTTGTCTGTTCGCTCTCTCGGTTCATGAGAATTATATCCACTAAAAAACTCATATGGCTGAACACCTAACGCAACAAGCACCCTGCACCCGGCAGAATCAGGCTCGTGCACAAGGGAATTCAGAAGCTGCTCTGTTCCTGCTGAAATACCACTTTTTTTATCAACAAGATTTAATGCATTTTCGATTATCCTTCTACACCTTGGAGTAATATCATCAGGCGTTAAAACAGTAGGTATACCAATACCTACTGTTGCTTTTATCTGCTCCTCTGCTTTTTTTAGTGTGATTTTTTTAACTGCGAGAATTGAAGCAGAAACCATTTTGGAATCAGACAATAACCCTAAAAGGATATGCTCACTACCTATATAAGTGTGTCCTAAATTTTCTGCACACTCAACAGCATAGTTCAATGCTGTATTTGCACTTTCGGTAAAGCCGGTAAATTTATACATATTGCCTCCTATCTATTGTCCGATATTGCCAGAACAAGCATTGTGAAATCATCTTTTCTTTGTGGCTGTGAGCGCCTTATAGCTTCGCTTAATTCTTGTGTGAATTTATTTACGTCGCCACCCTCAAAGACCTTAAGAGCATTGCGTATTTGCCAGAAATCTTCATCCCTTATTCCATCGGAGCACATAAGAATAATATCTCCAACACATAAGTCCACAGTATTCTCTTTAATATCTGTTTGCTTAAGTATGCCCAAAGGAAGTGTATCTGCTGTAAAATCAATTGTTTTTCCACGTCTTTTTACCACAGAGCCTTGTGCGCCACACTTATAGCTCTCCATTCTGCCCGAGTATAAATCGAAGGCTACAAGGTCAAGGGTAACGGAGCATTCCTCACCTGATTTTGAAATCAACGACGTATTAACAGTAGCTATTGCAGAGTCTATACCAAAGCCTGCCTTGAGAAGCTTCTCAAGGAGATTTACTGCAAGACCCGAGGAAATTGCTGCCTTGGAGCCGGTGCCCATACCGTCGCAAATAACTGCATACAACCACCCATTATCATCAGTAAACACAGACCAGGTATCACCTGAGTATTTTTCTGCTGTGGCGCAAAACTGCACACCTGCCGATACAACTTTGTAGACCGGTTTTTCTTTAAAAATAACCTTAAGGTAATCCTCATACTCCTCAAATACAGGCTTTTCAAGATTACGTGAGGACAATGCTGATATTTTAGGCAGCATACTCTTTACAAGCTTTTTATCTGCAGGATATTTTAATCTCATTTCTATTGTAGCCTTATCTGATAAATCAAACACGCAACAGCAATCTACAGGGTCAAGTCCGATGCTTATTGCAAGCGCTTTGCTTTGAGAAGCAATATCCGTATCGTAGCACACCTCTTCATCTAATTGTGTGCACAGAGATGAAAGTAAAGACGAGACGTTTATAAACTGCTCCGAAGCAAAGGACTGTATTTCCCTGATTCTGTTTTCGTTTTTTTCGTTTATTTTACATTGTGAAAAAAAATTATTAAAGGCTCCTGAAACAGCTTCACTTCTTATACAGGCTGAAACAAAGGCTTGCGGCAAAGTTTTACTATCTAAAAAAGCACCTTTTCTTTTCATTTCAAGTAAAGAATCAAAGCAGGCTGACGTATTAGCAGATGACTCCCTCCAGCAGGAATCGTACAAACCACAGGACCCACAAACAGAATTTTTAACCTTTTGGGGAACAATAGTTATATCAGACTTTTGAGATTTGGAAAGTGCATCGTTTACACTTTCGAGAGTATCACATATTTCTGTTGAGAACTCCGATGCTCTGTGAAGCTTATTTATAACGTTAAATTTAACGGAATCTACAATGGATGATGATACAGGTGGAAAAAAGAAGCTCTCAAGCTGATAGTTGAATTTGTAGCTTACACCCACAAACATTAAAGCAGAAAGCACAAGCTCAACAGCCAACGGAAACCACTCACCCCGGAAGCCACCTATAACTGCTATGAGTGCACCTGCAACAGAAAATGCAGAAACACAAGCTAATTTTCCGTAGGAAGCAACGGCACCACAAAACAGACCACCTAAAGAATAAAAAGACAACAAAAACAAATCATTTGTACCGTAGCACATTGTTATACCACAGCAAATGCCAACAATGGCTCCACCGGCTTCTTTACCGTAGCACCCACAAATAAGCACAAGAAATACAGCTATAATATGAGCCAGGGAAACACCAAATACAACAGCATATTTAAAAGAAAGCAGAAGTATTGCACAGGTGATAACAACAGCTGTTATCTCTTTTGAGGTAATCGATTTGAGGCAACCTGATACAGAAAGGTATATTCTGCTTTTATAAAAAACATAAGCACAGGCACTACCAACTGCTGCCTCGCAAAAGCAGACAACAAAAGAAAACAAAGTAAAGCCATTTGAAAATACAACAGCAATACCCGTAACAAACACACAAGCAAAGGTAGCAGCAACTGGAGTATATATGCTGCCTTGCAAGCTCCTGAAGGTTTTTAGCGCAGTCATAACTACTGCCAAAGCAAGAACAGATGCTGTGTACCGTAATGCATCGACC
>JAZSJL010000268.1:0-2343 GCA_045534355.1 Acutalibacteraceae bacterium | reverse complement strand
ACTCCTTGGCTCACAGAACGACATGGCTACGATCCGACTTGGGCCTCTTGCGTGAAGCTTCTGTGTAGAAATACCCATTTCACAGCCCAGACCAAATTCACCACCATCGGTAAAGCGTGTAGAAGCATTCACGTACACGGCAGCACTATCTACCTCCATAGTAAAACGCTTTGCATTCTCTATGCTTTCGGTAATAATTGCCTCGCTGTGGCCTGTGGAGTGCAGAGCAATATGCTCAATTGCTTCATCAAGACCTTTAACAACCTTTACTGCAAGTATGTAATCCAAAAATTCGGTATCAAAATCATTTTCTCCTGCAGGTGTGCCGTCAATAATAGCCAATGCTTTTTCGTCGAGCCTTAACTCAACAGGAGTAAGACCATTTGCTTCACGAAGTCCGCAAAGCCTTTCCTGAAGGAGAGGTAAAATACGGTCTGCAAGGCTTTCGTGTATGAGCACAACCTCACAGGCGTTGCAAACCGATGGTCTGCTTGTTTTTGCATTTTCGATTATATTAAGAGCCTTTTCGCAATCAGCCTTTTCATCTACATATATGTGGCAGATACCTGTACCTGTCTGTATGCAAGGCACCTTTGCATTTTCTGTACACGCCTTAATAAGACCTGCACCACCTCTTGGGATAAGCAAATCTACATAGCCTACAGCATTCATGAGCTCGTTTGCACTCTGCCTTGTAGTATCCTGCACAAGGTTAATAAGGTTTTCGGGAAGCGCTGCTTTTTTTAAGCCCTTGCGCATCGCCTTTACAATAGCATTTGCAGAAAGAAATGCCTCTTTGCCACCACGGAGCACACAAACATTGCCACTCTTAACGGCAAGTGCAGCTGCATCCGAGGTAACATTTGGTCTGCTCTCGTAGATAATTGCAACAACGCCCATAGGTACAGCTGTTTTTTCTACAACAATACCACTTGGTCTTACAACGGTTTCAAGCACCTCACCCACAGGGTCAGGAAGGGCTGCAACCTGACGGATACCCTCTGCCATTCCTTCTATACGTTCCTGAGATAAAGCCAATCTGTCCAGCATAACCTCAGATATTGTGCCCCTTGCATTTTCCAAATCCTTTTTGTTTTCTGCAAGAATCTCCTGTGCATTTTGGAGCAATGCCTCTGCCATGCAAAGCAGAGCATTATTTTTATCTTCTGCAGATAAGGAGCAAAGCACTCTTTTAACTGCCCTTGCTTCCTTTAATATTTCTAAAGTAGTTTTCATATATTATCTCTTCTTTGCTATAAATCTTGTGCCTACCTTTTTGCCGTCTAAAATATCATACAGCACAGCAGGAGATGAGCCGTTTGCAATTATTACGTCGGTACCTCTTGCAACACATCTTTTTGCAGCAGAAATCTTTGTTGCCATACCACCTGTGCCGAGACCACTCTGGCTTCCACCACCAAGGGCTTCTATTTCAGGTGTAATTTCTGTGATTTTCTCTATTATTTTTGCACTGCTGTGGGTATGTGGGTCTGCTGTGTAAAGACCGTCTATATCCGAAAGGAGCACAAGCAAATCTGCGTGCATACTCACAGCCACAATTGCACCGAGAGTATCGTTATCACCAACAGAAATTTCGTCTGTGTTTACAGTATCGTTTTCGTTGATAATAGGGAGCACCTTCAATTCAAGGAGCCTGTTCATTGTGGTTTTAATATTGTGGTACCTTGTAGGGTCCTCTAAATCAAGGCCTGTAAGCAAAATCTGTGCTACTGTGTGGTTGAATTCAGAGAAAAGCTTATCATATGTATACATAAGCTCACATTGACCAACTGCAGCCGCAGCCTGCTTTGTAGCCATATCGGTTGGCTTCTCCTTAAGGGAGAGCTTACCAACGCCCATACCGATAGCACCTGAGGAAACAAGTATTATTTCGTGACCTGCATTTTTAAGGTCAGAAAGCACCTTGCAAAGCACCTCAACGTGCCTTATATTCAAGCATCCTGTACTGTGGGCAAGTGTGGACGTACCCACCTTAACTACTATACGCATCTATATCACCATTAATCTTCTGTAGTATCTGTTCTTGCTTTGAGCTTCTGTGCTCTTGTTACAGCCAAATCCTCCATCATCTGCTCCTTCACCTTACCATCCACGTTGAAGAACATAAGTGAAACGGATTTACCGATTCTGCCGAGAGCAGGAGCAAGTGTGAATACTGTCCATATCGCCTTAAGCATAGCAGGGTCTGTCTGTGGAATAACAACGCCGTAGGAGTTGAGAAGTGGCTCATATTTGATTGCTGCAATAATAATACCACTTAAAATTGTGGAAATGTTGTTTGAAACAAGTGTAATGTAGCCCATAGCTGCACTCATCATACCC
>JAZSJL010000224.1:0-6751 GCA_045534355.1 Acutalibacteraceae bacterium | reverse complement strand
GTAAATGCCATTATTTTATTCACATAATTTTCTCTGAATATCATAAAATACACCTCCGTGTGCCATAATTATAGTACTTTAATGATAGTTTGTCAATGTTTTGCGATTATAACCCGAAAAACTTGTACATTTTAAAGTGTTTTGCGGTTTTAATTCAACGCTACTCTTGTGAAAAGGCGTTTCATTTCTTGTGCTAAGAGATGTCTTTCTTCGGTTGTTATTGAAACCTCGTTATCAACAAGCTCTTTTGCAGTTTTCTGGGCTTCATAAAGAATTCTTGTATCAGTCATAAGATTTGCAATTCGCATATCGGGAAGACCATGCTGACGAGAACCGAAAAAATCACCGGGACCTCGCATTTCAAGGTCTTTTTTAGCAATCTCAAAGCCGTCGGTGGTCTTGCACATAATTTCGAAACGCTGTGTAGCATCCTCATTCTGTGCATCGGAGAGAAGAATACAGGTGCTCTCCTCCGAGCCTCTGCCTATACGGCCACGAAGCTGGTGGAGCTGTGAAAGACCAAAGCGCTCTGCATTTTCTATTACCATTACGGTAGCATTTGGCACGTCAACGCCTACCTCGATTACAACTGTAGATATAAGCAGGTCTATTTCTCCTGAATAAAATCTGCTCATAACATCATCCTTGTCCTTTGATTTCATCTGTCCGTGCAAAAGACCGAGGGTGCAATCGGTAAAGTGTGTGGACTTTAAAAACTCGTAGTACTCCGTTGCAGGTACAAGGTCGCTTTCAGATTCCTCAACAAGGGGACATACAACGTACCCTTGTCTGCCGTTTGCTATGTTTTTCTTAAGGAATTTGTAAATTCTTTCGTGGTAGCTTGTGGGCACGTGGTAGGTCTTGATTGGCTGTCTGCCCTTTGGAAGCTCATCCAAAACAGAAATATCCAAATCCCCGTATATCATCATAGCAAGCGTTCTCGGAATTGGTGTTGCCGACATAACAAGAGTATGCGGGTTTGTGCCCTTGTCTGTAAGAGAGGCTCTCTGCTTAACACCAAAACGGTGCTGCTCGTCGGTTATAACAAGCCCTAATTTAAAGAATTCAACGTCGTTCTGAATAATGGCGTGGGTGCCCACCACAATGTGCACCGTGCCGTATTTTAAGCTCTCACGGATTTCTCTTTTTCTTTTAGCAGTAAGGGAGCCTGTGAGAAGCGTAATTTCAATATCCTCACCAAAGAAATTTTTTAAGGTTTTGTAGTGCTGATTTGCAAGCACCTCTGTGGGAGCCATAAGAGCTGCCTGGTACCCGTTTTTAACAGCATTGTACATAAGTGCAGCTGCAACAGCAGTTTTACCGGAGCCAACGTCACCCTGCAAAAGACGATTCATAGGCTTTGAGGTTGCCATATCGGCAAGGGCTTCGTTTACAGCTCTTTTTTGTGCACCTGTTGGCTCAAACGGAAGGGTGATCCAAAAATTTTTGCTGAAATCGGCAACCATTCTCGGACCCACTCTGCCTGCAGAGGAGCTTTTTTGCCACAAAAGACCCATCTGCAAAAGCAAAAGCTCTTCAAATATGAGCCTGCGCTTTGCAAGGGTAAGCTCTTCCTCGCTTTTGGGGAAATGTATTGCCCTTAAAGCCTGTGAGAAGGGCATAAGCCTGTATTTTTTTATAAGGTACTGTGGAATAATTTCGGGAATTTCCGAAACCTGCTTCAAGGCAGTTTCCACAAGCTTTTCAATATTTTTTGAGGACAGGGTAGAGGTAGCTCTGTAAATAGGGCGTATTCTCTGCTTTTCGCCTGCCTTTTCAAATCGAGGGGAGAGCATAGTTTTCGCACCGTATTTATTTTGAGTTACCTTGCCGAAGAAAAGGTATTCCTCATTCTCCCTGAGCATATCCTTAACGTATTTGTTGTTAAAGAAAACTATGTGCATATAGTCGGTGCCGTCTGCAATAGCTGTTTTAACAAGGATTCTGCCTCCGTTGATTTGGCTTACTGTGGGCACCTCTGCCACAATAGCCTTAAAGCACACGTTTTCGTTAATCTGGGCATCTCGTATGGGTGTAACAAAATTCCAATCCTCATAGGTGCGAGGATAGTTTCTCAAAAGGTCATAGACAGAAAAAATGCCCTGCTTGGCAAGAGCCTTTGCACGAGCCTCACCTACACCCTTTAAATATTGAATTTTTGAATCAAGAGTAACCAAATCCTCACCACCTGAATATTTTTGTTGAAATTATTATAATATATATTTTGTGGAAAGACAATATAAAGATGTCAGGTATCATCCACCATTCCGCCCAAACTTAGTTTTAAAAACAAGTTTATTTCCCGTGGTGTAGCTAATTAAAACAACAGTTTAGTCAGAGAATGGTCCCCCTTCCTCCACGCCCTTGGCGTGCAAGAAGGTCAGGCAATCGCAATTACTTAAGTTTTTCTCTTATCTGAATTTTGCGAAGCTCTGGCAGCTGGCAACTGGCGACTGGCATCTAAAATAACGGCGTAGCCCCGAAATTCCTCACTCCTCACTCCTCATTCCTAATTAAAAAAGCACTTGCCGTAGCAAGTGCTTTTTCATTAGTCATTTTCTTCTGCTGCTTTTTTAACTACTTCGTCGGGAACGGCTTCACCGTGTTTAACGAAGATGATGAAAAGTATACTTAAGATAAACATTATCGGGCTGTATACGAAAAGTGAAAGGTATGTGCCACTGAACATTCTTACAATACCATAGAGGATTGGAGAAGCAATCTGTGCAGAGAAGGTTGCTGTGTAGTAGTAGCCTGTGAAGGTACCAACCTTATCAATACCACCAATATCGAGAACAAGTGGAAGAGTGTTAACTGTAATAAGCATGTTAGCAAAGCCACCGAATACAAGAGCAACCCAGATAAGAGCCATGCTGCCTGTAAGCACGTACATAAGGAAAACAGCCATAAAGATTACAAGACCGATAAGGATTGTTTTCTTTCTGCCAAGCTTTTTGCCCATTTTACCTGCAGGGATAGCAGCAATTGCAGAGCAGATAGCAAAGAGTGTTGTCATAAAGGTAGCTTCGCCGGTAGACTTGCCAAGCACTTCTGCTGCGAAAAGAGCAAAGAAGGTTGTAATAGCGTTTGTACCACAGAACAGGAAGAAAAGACCACCCAGCATAAATATAAGGCTCTTTCTTTCACCCTTTGAAAGCTTCTGCTGTTTTCTTGCTTCCTTTTCAGCCTTTTTAGCTTCCTTTTCAGCCTTTGCATTGTCGGCATCCATTCTTGCTACGCCGTCTGCTATTTTGCTTGAAGGCTCCTTAACCTTTGAAAGGATAACAAGCATACCAACAATCATAACGATTGCGCCAACAAGGAAAACGTATGGGAAGCTTGTTGTCTGCTCGTTGTCAACTGTAACTGCCGTGCCTGTTATAAGCTTGTAAACAACACCAACGAGAGTACCTGCAACCATACCGATAACAGAGCCAACGCCACCCATAAGATTGATGATAGCGTTACCCTCACTACGAAGAGCAGGAGGTGTAAGTGCAGGCATAAGTGCAACTGCAGGAGCTCTCCACAAGGACATGGAGAAAACGAAAAGAATAATAAATGCCATTGTTGCAGGGAGTGAGTTGGAAAGAGCAACCCAAGGAATTATTGCAAACAATGCTGCAGAAACAGGTGCACCGAATACGATGAACGGACGGCGTTTGCCAAGCTTTGAGTGGCAACGGTCTGAAAGCTTACCGAAGGTAGGCTGGAAGATAACACCGAAGATGTTATCGAAGGTCATAATTATACCGATGAAGAGGGGAACAAGTGTAATTCCACCAACGGCATTAACGTCGTGACCCTGAGTTTGTGCAAATTCTGCAAGTACAGGAAATGCCTCGTTAAGCTTCTGGCTTAAGCTTGTAACCCAATCGGACTCTGTAAGAAGTCTGTTAAGAATTTTTGTAATATATGGGTCATAGATAGCCCATGCAATTGAAGAAGCAAGGAAAGCGAAGCCTGTAAGTATGGTGTGACCAACGTGAAGCTTACCGTTTTTCTCGCAGAAGAGCTCTTGTCTGCTCATAAGTATTTCCTCCTTAAATGGCAGATTGCCACAATAATATAATTAGTATTCTACCACAAACATATGTGAAAGCCAACAAAATAAAGGTTTGTAAATTATTTTTGTATAAATTAATAAATAATATACAGGTTATTTGGTAAAAAAGATAAAGGCTTTCCTGGATTATATTATTTTTTAACTATTTTAACCGTTTTAATTTCCCAAGGGTGGAACTCCAAGAGATTATTTGATATAGCCTTTGTTTCGTTTGCAAGTAAATCTGTTTCGCAAATAAGGTCGCCAAGCTCTGTGCTCAAACGTGCAGTTGCGCAGCTATCTGAATAGTTGCAAAAACGAGCTAAAATATAGTCATTTTCAGGGTAGAGAGTGGTCAGAATAATATTCTCGGACTCTGCTTCAAGGTTGAGCATAGCCTTCTCGCAGCAAACGCCATTGGAAGCAGTAGCAACAAGTGGGAAGGCGTATGAGAGGGCTGTTTTGTGGATACTCGTGTTGCTTAACTCACCCGAGAATGGGAATATAGCAAACTCATTTTCAAACGTACCCTCTAAAATACGTGTGCCACACATATATTCGTTGGAATATATAAGTGGAATAAGGAGCTTGTTGCCCTGTACGGCGCAACCCATACAGCCCTTGTTGAATAACGCAAGACCTTTTTGCTCATCCTTAAGAGCAACCCAGTAAATTCCGTGGAAATAGGTGGTGGAATTAAAGGATTCCTCGGGAGAAACAGGTGTATCAATGAGAATATCGTCATTTGGGTACCAGTATTTTTCAGTTTTACGCAAATCACCATCCCATTGTGAAATGGAGTATGGCAGGTCACGGAGCATTTTACGGTCTTTTTTAAGGTTAAGGTTCAGGTTTAAGCAAAGCTTATCCTCGTGGTGGTGGCCATTAAGTGTAAGTGGAACGGGTCTGCCCTGAGTTACGTCTGTTCTGCCAACAAGCTCATTGTTCATCCGGCAGACAGTTTTGCACTCAATAAGGGCAGAGTCACCAAACAGCTTCATTGTAAATTCAAGTGGAATATCACCGATTTCACCGGTATAAACAGCTTGGGCACAAAGACCACAAAGCTTAATGCTCCACTCACCCTGTGAGGAGCAATCTGTACCATTTACGTTTGCAGTAAAGATTGACTCTCCCTTGTTCTCAAAAATGAGTTCATTAGTAGAAGTATTTTTAATATACTCAATACCCTCTTTAGTGAGCTTTATGCTGTAAAGGGGAGAGGTAAGTATGCCTGTCGCATTATCAAAAGTGAAAAGTGATGTAGCCTTGACTTCTTCATCTTTAAGAGTGAGGGTCTTAATTGTAAAAGCAGGAATATTCACCTTAAGGAGAAGTGCTTTTCCGTTTTCCTTATGGATTAATTCGGATGAAAGCCTTTCGTCACCATCGAAAACAGCGTAAGATTTTTCTGCAGGCACCTCAATCCATTGCTCAACAGGGAAGGAGTGGTGGTTTACAATAACAACCGTAGGATCCTTTTCCTCTCCTGCAGGGGTGGCAATAAAGCTCAAAGCCTTATCTTTCACAGCCTTTGAGTGCTTAAGTGATTCGGGAATAAATCTTCTTGAAAGGTCTAAAAGACCACAAATTGTAACGTCGTGGTGCTCTGCAGCAAGAATATATTTCCAAGCCTCAATATTTTCGCCCTCAAAGGATTCACCACCAAGCAAAACAGAGAAGGCATTAAGCTTTTCTGCTTCTACGGCATTTACCTCACCCTGACGGCAGCCGTTGAAAATTTCGTTACCACAGTAGCCCCAGGGCATTTGCACGTGAAAATCGTTGTCGGTGGTATCATATTCGTCTACAGGCTCACCGTAAATTGCGGGAATATCCTCTAAAAGGGCATATTCGTAGTTATCCTTTGTTTCGATATATGCTGTTACCTCTTCAATGGGCTGTGTAAGGTCATCGTACCTTGAGGCAAGAAGTGGAGAGTACTTTTCAAACATTTTTTCGAAATCCTCAAGGGAGTAAAGGTCAGAATCTACAGGCCAACGGGAGAGAATCCAGTTGTCTACAGTTGTGCAGTTGTAGCCTCTGCCTTGCTTATCGTAGGTAGGCACAGCAGGAATACGAGTACCGTCCTTGCCTATCCAGGTGCCCCAGGCGCTGTCGTAGGTCTTTGGGTAGCCGTAGCCCATAACGTGGGAGCGAAGAAGCGCTGCCCTGTAGCCACATTGTGAAATAAGCTGTGGCGTCTGGTTATGCAAAGCAAACTCGGATATTGAGTATACGTCCGGTGTTTTGTTGAAGTATTGGAGATTAGTCCTTACAGCGTAAAGAAGCTGACGAGCGTTAGACTCATCGTTTATAGTCAGAGCCAATGGCTGACCATAGGTGGTGGCACCAAGACCGACTCTGTCCGGGTATTTCTCAAGAAGCTTGCCGATTAAGGCTACTACCTCGTAATCACACCTTGAAAATTCATCGAAGGTGAAGGATTCGTAGTCAAGACCGATTCGCAATTTAGGATATTTCTCCATCCACTCAAAAATCTTTTTAAGGCGTGGCTTAACAACGTCTGCCCAAAGCACGTAGCCACCATGCTCATAGGTTAAAATATAAAGCTTTTTGGAATCCATAGAACAACCTCCGTTAATACATGAAGAAATAATAATCATATAAGTATATGAGAATATGAATACATAAGTAATTATACAATGCATGCTAAGCGTAATCAATTAAGTAAAGTGTATAAAA
>JAZSJL010000050.1:0-3264 GCA_045534355.1 Acutalibacteraceae bacterium | reverse complement strand
AGCTTTATTTTTTCTGCCAACATATCCTAGTCGCCAATGTTTTCACAAACACCCATATCATTTTCAGTAAACATACGAGCGTACCGGGAGTCAACGTCCACCGAGTTTACAATCACTCTGTTACACGCCATCAATATAGGCGCTTTGCTTGGCACGCCATTGTAAATAACGCTGTGTCGCAAGGGGATTATGCACACGCTGCCTGCGCTGTACACGTCAGGCACCAGCTCAACAGGCTGTAAAGGATAAAGCTCTATATTATCGAGTCCTGCTTCCCTCACCTGCTCCACAAAACGCTCCTTCACGTTTCCGTCGCCCACGATCTGTATAACAACATCCTTTTCATCCTTGAGCCTTTTTGCAACCTCAATAATTGTATCGCAATCAAAAACGTAGCCTATTGTTCCTGCAAACTGTACGTAGAATTTATCTTGCGGGATACTGTATTTTGAAATAAATCTGTTTTCCTCGGGGGGGACCTCTCTTGCAGTTTTTACGTCATACCAGGGAGAAACTATTCTGATTTTTTCTTCCCTTGCACCCTCTTTAATGAGAGTTGCCTTCATATCCTCGCTCATTACGGATATAGCGTCTGCCAGCTTGTAGCAGGGCTTGTTGAGTAAACGGAAAATATTATATAAGAATTTGCTTTTTATAACACCAATATCGTGAGCGTGGCCCGGCCATACGTCATATATGCAATAAAGAATTGGTAGCCTTGTAAAAAGCTTTAATAAAAGCATAGGGAAAAGTATTGTGGGGTTAGATTGCAGGTAAACTACGTCTGCATCCTTAACCTTGCGCCAATGCTTCATTGCTGAAAAGGCATATAAAACATCGTTAAGATACCTGACAACAAATTTGTTTCTGTCAAAAACCTTTCTGTCAACAATACTGCAGGTAAAGCCCTTGCGACTCTGCAAGGATTGTGGTATATCGGGAAAAATCCTTTTTCTTCTGCTCTGAATAAGATGAACCTCATAGCCGTTGTCCAGAAAATCACCCAGCATAACCTCTGCCATCTGGTTATTTGGACCCGGTGTATCAAAGCCATCAGCAGTAATATATAAGACTTTCACTTGCTGTTACCTCGTTTCATACTGTGTATGAAGTAGCTTATACAGGTACTGTTTCGTCTGTTGCTTCTTCGTATGCAGGAGCTTCCTCTGTGTGCCTGAAGTTCTCGTTGTTTGGGTGGAAGGTTGGCACAAGGCTCCTTACAATATCAACAATTTCGGTGTGTGATGCATCATCAATAATTTCTTTAGCGTGAGCCAATGTGTCAAAAAGAGCATCTGCATCGAACTCCATAGGTCTTGCAACGTAAATAAGGTCGTTGCTTGTTTTCTGAATACCCTCTTCGCTGATAAGAAGCTCCTCGTAGAGCTTTTCGCCCTCACGAAGGCCTGTATACGTAATTTCCATATCTACACCGGGAGTATATCCGGCAAGACGTATAAGGTTTTCTGCAAGCTCACGGATTTTTACAGGTGAGCCCATATCAAGAATGAATATCTCGCCACCCTTTGCAAAGGCGCCTGCCTGTAAAACAAGGGAAACAGCCTCAGGTATAAGCATAAAGTAACGGATAATGTCAGGGTGAGTTACAGTAACGGGACCTCCGTTTGCAATCTGCTCCTTGAAAAGTGGAATAACGCTACCGTTTGAGCCTAAAACGTTACCGAAGCGCACGGCAACAAACTCTGTTTCTGATTTTTTGTCGAAGGACTGTACAACCATTTCGCATATACGCTTTGTGGCACCCATAACGTTTGTGGGGTTAACAGCCTTGTCGGTTGAAATCATAACGAATCTCTTAACGCCATACTCATCTGCAGTTTTTGCAAGGTTATACGTGCCGAATACGTTGTTTTTAACTGCCTCCTTAGGGCTGTCCTCCATAAGAGGCACGTGCTTGTGTGCAGCAGCGTGGTAAACAATATCGGGTCTGTATTCCTCAAAAATTTCTGCAAGTCTTTTTGAATCTCTTACGGAGCCTATGAGCACCTTAAGGTCAACCTCAGGATGCTTTCTTCTGATTTCCTGCTGAATGTCGTAAGCACCGTTTTCAGCAATATCAAATATGATAATTCTCTTTGTAACTCCACTCTGTGCAACCTGGCGTACAAGCTCACTACCAATTGAGCCACCACCACCGGAAACAAAGACTGTTTTACCGTCAAGAAGCTTAAATACCTCGGTAAGGTCCGGTTTAATCTGCTCTCTGCCCAAAAGGTCTGTATAGTCAACCTTACGAAGCTCTGCACTTATGTTGTCTGTGTTTTTAATATCTGTAATTGTAGGAAGTGTTTTAAGTACACACCCTGTCTGACTACAGATGTTGAGAATCTCTTTTCTTGTTGCTTCACTTGCAGACGGCACGGCAAAAAAGATTTCGTCTATATCCAGCTCTACGGCAAGGTCGATTATTTTGTCTCTGCCACCTAAAATCTTTACGCCACCAAGGTAGCTTCCGTGCTTACTCCTGTTATCATCTATAAGAGCAACAATATTGTACTTTACTGCAAGCTTTGGCCTGCTAAGCTCATTAATAAGCCTGAAGGCAGTATTGCCTGCGCCGATAATCATAACCTTTGTTCGATTATTTACCGGTTCACCGTTTGACCTTGCAAGCACACGGCGCCACTCCCTGTAGCAACCGAAAATCATAACTCGGTTAATGATAATAAAGCTCAAAGAAATAAAGCCGTAGATTGCCATCCAGCTAAAGAATGAACGAGTATATTTTACACCTACAAGATTTGTCCAAATGTAGAAGAAGCTTGCTACGGTAATTGCCTTGCCTATGAAATAAGCCCTTACAAGCTTTAAGTAGTCGGACACTACCATATACTGCCACATAATTCTGTAAATTTTGAAGGCAAGGAAGATTATAATCATTGCCACCATATCCACAGCAAAAATGTAATACATATTCTTTGAAAACCAACCATCGAATAGTGTAGGTGCATCAAACTTAAGGTAGCTTGCAACAATAAAGGCTACAGCAATTGCTCCTATATCTGCAAGAAAAGTTATGAGTCTTATATGTCGCTTTAAAAACTCTACTGCTCTTTCTATCATTTTTTTTACCTCTCATCTATAGTATAGTTGCTCTTTTTATGCAAGTAATTTACTCTCGTTTTTCAGCGCATAATTTCACATTATACACATTATATATAATAATTAATATATCATATATACATTTAAAAAGCAATAGCTTGAATCCTGTTAAACCCTTACAAAATTTACAAAATTTCTCTT
>JAZSJL010000275.1:0-2413 GCA_045534355.1 Acutalibacteraceae bacterium | reverse complement strand
CAATATAATGTAATATATTGTAACCTCTGTAAGCATTCTTTTCAAATCACCCACCTTCACGCCTTGACATTAAATAAATACTTTGATAAAATAACAAGGCAATTTATATGGAGACGTATCGAAGTGGTCATAACGGGGCTGACTCGAAATCAGTTAGGGAGCAATCCCCCGCGAGTTCGAATCTCGCCGTCTCCGCCAAAAATCCAAGTCGCAAGACTTGGATTTTTTTATCCGTTGCGAAGCGATGGTGTATCGTTACCAAAGTCGTATATCACAAAAAACCGAAAAGGGAGAAGGATTCGACTCCTTCTCCCTTTTATAATGAAAATTTAATTTTTAGGCAGCTTAACCGTTACCTTAAATAAATCACCATCGATTGATATTGCAAGGCTACCACCCTGTAGCTTACATAAATCATCGGCAATGGAAAGACCCAAGCCGTTACCCTCATTAGTACGTGATTCATCTCCCCTTACAAACCTCTCTGTGAGCAGCTCCGGAGAAATATTAAGTGCCTCTTTTGAAATATTTTTCATTTCAAAGAAACCGAACTCACCATCCTCATAAACACGGATATAAACCCTTGTGTTAGGTGCAGAATATTTCTTTGCGTTACTGAAAAGGTTAGATATTATTCTGTAGGTTTTAACCCCATCAGCAAACACAACGGGCGCCTGCTCAGGTTCGGAAAACTTAACCTCAATACGATTATTCTCAAACTCTGCAGAGAATTCAACAATAGCCTGAACAGCAAGCTCCGAAAGATTAATATTAGTTTTATTAAGCTGAACGTTGCCTGTAGATGCCTTTGAGGCTTCAATTAAATCTTCAATAAGTCTTTTAAGCTTAATTGACTGACCGTTAATAACGTCGATATATTCAACTGCCTTCTCGTCGGTTATATCGCATTTAGAAAGCAAATCAGAGTAATTTATAAGCGAAGTCAACGGTGTTTTAAGGTCGTGTGAAACGTTAGTAATAAGCTGTGTTTTCATCTGCTCGTTTTTAACGGCATCTGCCACAGCGTCTACAAGAGCGTCGTTATACCCCTCAAGATTATCTGCCAGGGTGCGAAGTGATGCACCTACACGCTCACCACCGAAATCCACCTTTTTACGCTCGCCCGATGCAACGATTATCTTATCAAGATTATTTAAATACTTAACTGCAAAGAAGCAAACAACCAAATCAAAAATAACAAGCATAGCGCCACAAAGGAGTGTAGCTTCACCATCGAAGCCTGTAAACCATTCTGCAAAAATAATTATCAGGAACAGCAAGGCATTTATTGCAAAGAACAAAATACAACCTGCAATAACCTGCCACTTAAACACCTTGGGTTTGTATTCAAAGAGCTTTATTATTTTCTTTGCCACATAAATTAACCCTTTAAAAATTAAGCTTAAAAGCATAAATACCAAGGTTTGCTTAAAAAAGGATTTACCCGCTTTTTTTATTTTTGCAATGCTTGACAGCCACTCGCTTATAATCACAAGGAATACTGCAACAGCAGCAACCATAATCACACGAAAATCTTTTGTTAACATGAAGTTGTCGAAATAATCTGTACCGAAGTTAAACATATCGTGCAGACAAACAAGCAGAGCATAAATTATAGCACCAATTCCTACTGTATGAATATCTGTTGGTAGCTTATCAATAAAAAAGAGCTCCGTACCCTCTCTACCCGGGTTAATGCCTACAAGTGAAAGCCAAAAGCCAAGTAAAGCTATAGCGCAGATAAGTGAAACGAGAAAGCATACAACCAACACCCACGCACTCTCTTGTACCGTACTTTCGAAGATTTTGTATAAGCTTCTGTATACGTCATCCTCTTTAAAGGTTTCATCGTAATACATACACAAAACGTTATAGTCTGTGTTATCTTTAAGAGTAGCAGCAAGGTTTGAAATAACAAAGCCTTTAACGTCGTAATTACCCTTATTTGCAAGGATATATCTCTCGTTATTCTTAAGGTTAGCAGGGATTGATGGTATATTCGCATAAACGTTACCATCAAAATCCACCACGTAATATTTAAGGTTTTTTCTGCTTTCAAGATTTGATAAGGAATTAAAAGAAACTCCTGAATGCTCGGCTACCATATTAGCAACGTATTGGTCATACTGCTTTGAAAATTCTTTATAAGCATCCTCTTTTGATAAATTAAGCTGAATTGCAAAGTGATCGTCAATTATCGGATCCTCTGCATCATACTCAAAATACTTCAAGAACGCATCTTCTCTTACTAAATCCTCGTAGAGTAAAAATTCCTGACCCTTTGCATTTACAAGTATCTTTTGTGCTAACTGAATACTTTCGGGGTCATCAACGTCAACGTATACCTTTGTGTTATATGCCTCCGGTATAGTAACTTCAATCGTACCATCGTAATCATAAAGTCGGAGGCCAA
>JAZSJL010000082.1:0-4684 GCA_045534355.1 Acutalibacteraceae bacterium | reverse complement strand
GCCATTAGTATTGTCTTCCTAAGACCGCTTGGCCTCCGACTTACTCAACTGTTCTCGGTATTGACCTTGGTATGTTCTACAAACGCCGTGACTACTCAAAGGTTGTAAACGGCAGAAATCCGATTCTTGCTCACGAATTCCTTGGTGATGATGTTGAGGGTAAGGATTGTCTTATCATAGACGATATGATTTCCTCCGGTGACTCTATGATTGAGGTTGCTACAAAGCTTAAAGAGCTTAAGGCTAACAGAATTTTCATCTGTACAAGCTTTGGTCTTTTCTGCAATGGTCTTGAGGAATTCGACAAGGCTTATGCAAACAAGGTTATTGATGGTGTATTTACAACAAACCTTGTATACAGAACACCTGAGCTTCTTGAAAGAGAGTGGTACTTTGAGGTTGATATGAGTAAATATTGCTCCCTCATTATTGACACTCTTAACCACGATTGCTCTGTTTCAAGCCTGCTTAACCCTGCTGATAAAATTAAGGCAAGACTTGAAAAGTACAAGGAAGAGCAGAAGAAGGCTCAGCCATCTCTTTTCGATAACTGATTATAATCTTACAAACGCTTCGCAAAAAACTGCGAGGCGTTTTTTATTAATATAATATGTACAAATAATTATTGACATATTTTAATAAATATAGTATTATTTATTAAAGAAACAAAGGGGTGACTGTACCCCTTATTCTATATGTAATATATGGGGGCATTTGTTATGTTAAAAAAGCAGAAAATCGGTTTATACATATTCCTTAATATCATCACACTTGGTATTTACGGACTTTTCTTCTGGAGCAAGTGGACAAAGAACGTAAACACACTTTGCGAGGGCGATGATTACGATAGTGCACACTATCTTCTTGTATACCTTCTCGATATTTTCTCACTTGGTATCTACGTTCTTGTATGGAACTACAGAATGGGCGAAAGATTATACCAGAAGGCTGCTGACTACGGCGTAGAGCTTAAGCACGGCGGTATGTTCATTATGCTCATGAGATTCATTCCTTTCGTAAGCGATATTCTTAAAATCTCATACGCTAATAAGCTTATCGATGGTTACAACGCAAGTTCTGCTGCAACCACAGAAACAAACGAAGTTGCTGAATAATTAATGTATTTTGTAGCCGTCCTTCTTGGGCGGCTATTTTGTTTAACTATGAAAACTTGAGAGGCATTTATGGAACACACACTTAAATTTAACAACGGAAAATTCACGATTATGACATTGGGCGACATACACGAGCATATGGCTCTTGATACAAAGCTCAAAAAGCAAAAGCGTAATGATATGCATAATCTTGTTAAAATGGGGATTCTGGCATTTAAGCCTGATTTAATTGTTCTTTTAGGCGATACCCTATGCGAGAAAGATGAATCCGAAGGATTCAAGGAGTATAAAGAAGCTCTGACAGACATTCTCAAACCTATTCTTGAATCGGGTATCCCCTTCTGCTACGTGCTTGGTAACCACGAGCACGACCATTTACAGGAGGAGCAGATAGTTGAGGCTTACAGCCAATATGAAGCTATGATTGGTAAAAACGACCCTACTGCCCCACGTGGTAACTTCAACTGCAATATTCTTGTAAAAAACTCTGCAGGTACAGAGGATATTTTAAACCTATGGTTTATTGACTCCAACAACTGTTGCGATGACAGAGAGATTTCACACTACGACTGGGTACACGAGGACCAAATCCAATGGTACGAAAACAAGGTTCAGGAAATAAAAGATGCTCACGACGGAAAAACTATCCCTGCTATTCTCTTTCAGCATATTCCCGTCTACGAAGAAAACTACGTTATGCGTGAAGCAAAGCTTTATGAAAGACCATTCGCTGCAAAGGGTAGCCACGCTCCGTTTGACAAATACTATATGAAAAAGAAGGGCGTTGTGGGTTATCTTGGTGAAGGCCCCTGCTCACCTATGTTCAACGCAGGTCAGTTTGAAAGCTGGAAGAAAATGGGTGACGTTAAGGCAGCATTCTTCGGACACGACCACCTTAATGACTTTACAGGCTACGTTGACGGCATTATGCTTGGTCAGAATAAAACAAGTGGCTTCTGCTGTTACACAGACGGCTGTCGTTCCCTTGTAAGAATAATAACCGTCCAAGAGGATAAGCCTGACGTAATTAAATCTGAGGTTCACCACTTCCGTGAGTTAGGCTTAAAGCCAACATGCCTGGGCCCTATTGAAGGCAGAATCACAGACAGACAAAGTATGGCTCTCCACAAAATCGGCTACGGCGCAGCTGCTTTAGGTGGCGCACTTGTTATAGGAAAGCTTATATCGCACTTTATAAAATAAAGAGGTTTATATGAACACTAAAAAATTCATTTCCATCGCAACCGGCTTTGGTGCAGGTGTTGTAATCGGCAAGGCACTAAAAAAGGCCGGCATATGTCCGAAATGTGCAGTAAAAAAAGCATTTGAGTCAACAAGAGTGCACATAGATGAAAAAGAAAGATTTTCTAACGGCGTTGCCCTCACTCCCCCTATGGGCTGGAGTAGCTGGAACACCTTCAGAAACTCTATTGACGAAAATCTTATTAAAGAAACTGCCGAGGCACTTGTTAAAACAGGACTTAAGGATGCAGGCTATATATACGTTAACCTTGATGACTGCTGGCAAAGCTCCTTAAGAACAGCAGACGGCAGATTACAGGGCGACCTTACACGCTTCCCCAGAGGCATTAAGCCACTTATTAAGGAAATAAATACACTTGGTCTTAAGGTTGGTCTTTACACCTCTAACGGTACTTTAACCTGCGAGGATTTACCTGCAAGCCTTTACAATGAGCGTATTGACGCAGATACACTTGCTGAATGGGGTGCAGAATACTTCAAATATGACTTCTGCCACAATGAGGTAATACCTACTATTGCACCAAGGCTTATTAAAATTGCTCTTGGAAAACCCGGCGAGACTGATTTCCTGGAAATGTATGCAAACCACGGCACGTTAAGTGACGGTGCAAAGGTTTTCCCTGACGAAAGAGTTGATGGTGGTTACGTTGTAGGCAACCTTTGTGGTGGTCTGGGAAAGCTCACCTTCAACACTATAGATGCTCCCGATGACGGTGAGTACAGCCTTACCCTTGTTTTCAGAAAAGGTGGTCAGCAACGAAAGTTCCTCGTTTGCAGGGTGAATGGTGAAACAGAATACGATTGCTACTTCCCCTCCTCAAAGGGCTTTACTGCAGACGGTCGTTTGCAGATTAAAATTACTCTCAAAAAGGGCTTAAACACCTTAGAGCTTTATAACCCTGTTGCATCTAAAATGGACTCTGCACAGCGCCAGTACATCAATATGGGTAATGAGCTTCGCAGAGCAACAAAAGAGTTTGCAGAGCGAAACGGTGTTGAGGAAAAGCCAATATGCTTCTCTATATGCGAATGGGGTTGGAATAAGCCCTGGAAATGGGGCCACAAGGCAGGTAACCTTTGGAGAACAACTCCTGATATAAGACCACAGTGGCTTTCTATGATTGGCATATACGAGGTAAACGTTCGCTTATACAAGTACGCTTCACCAGGCTGCTGGAATGACCCTGATATGCTGGAGGTTGGCGTTGGTGAGCTTACAACAGAAGAAAACAAAACACACTTTACACTTTGGTGTATGATGGCTGCTCCCCTTATCCTGGGCAACGATATAAGAAAATTTGTAAACCCGGATGGCTCTGTGGATGAAGATAATAAAATACTTGCTATACTTAAAAACAGAGCACTTATTGATATTGACCAGGATAAGCTTGGCAAGCAGTGTAAACGTATTTTCACAAACGGCTTAACCGATATACTTGTTAAGCCTTTGGAAAACAAGGAGCTTGCTGTGTGCTTCCTTAATAAATCAAACGAGGAAAAGCATATGGTTTTACCTGTATATAAGCTTCACAACGAGCCATACGTAAATTTACCTCTTGCAAAGGAATACCTTACTACAGAGCTGTGGGAAAATACTGAAGCAACCATTACAGACAGTATAGATTGCACCGTCGCACCACATGGTGTTAAGGTGTACAGAATAAAATCAAAAACACTTTAATTTTGAAAGAAGGATGTTTATGGACAGAGTTCGAATTAAAGAGAGAGCAAAGCTTTTACTCAAGAAAAACCAAGGTGCCTGTATTGTTGTTGCAATCCTTGTAGCGTTTTTGGGTGGCACTTATGGTAATGGTAGCGCCTCAATCAGCATAAGCTCATCAGGTGGAAGCGTAACGCTTGTAGCAGACGAATTTCCACCGGAAATTGCAATAATGTACTTGGTGACTATACTTTTCACAATAGCAGCCTCTTTTACGTTCAGCGCTTTTTTAGGTAGCCAGGTTAAGTCCGGCAGCTGTAGATATTTCTTAAAGTACAGAAAAAATCATCCTGTTGAAATTGGTGAAATTTTCAAATGCTATTCAGATAAAACATTTTTAAATATTGCTAAAGTAACATTCATTAAGGATATTCAGATTTTCCTTTGGTCCTTACTATGCGTTGTTCCCGGTATCATAAAGATGTATGAATATTACGCTGTACCGTACATTTTAGCCGTAAACCCAACAATGGATTATAAGCGTGCACTTAACCTTAGTAAGAGAATTATGAATGGTCATAAGCTGGAGCTTTTTGAACTTAGCCTTTCTTTTATGGGTTGGTATCTTCTCTCTGCCTTCACCTGT
>JAZSJL010000118.1:0-3027 GCA_045534355.1 Acutalibacteraceae bacterium | reverse complement strand
CATCGGTTCAAAGTTAACACTTGCGTTATCTGTAAAGTCCTTTGTTTTAATAACTCCCTTGCCTCGTTCATATTCAGCCATATTAAAGCCAAGCTCTTTACCCAAGAGGCAAATGAAAAGCTCTGAGAACATTTCTTCGTGATTAGCTTTCTTGTGCATCCACCACTTACCGTCAGTCAGCTTCCAGCACTTTTCAAAGCTACCAATGTTGGTAAGTTCAGGCGTTTTAGATTGTTTGGAGTTTGCAACACGATTAAAACTGTCATAACTACCCGTAAGTGCAAGCGATGCAAAATAGTCGTTATCAAATCGAACGTCATCGTAAGTAAGGTCAGAATCAAGAGGCTTTATCCAGTATGAATCTGTAATCGTCACCGCATTAACGGAAACAACTGTAGAAACATCATCCTTCTCTGTAAGCCTCAACGCCTTTTTAAGAAGTCTCGAATTTGCTCTATGGCAGTCAATAGCTCTTGTTTCAAGCCATTTTTCTACATTTGCTGTCTTTTTAAGATATATCGGCAAAAGCTTTTCGTCTAATACTTCAAGGGTATTATTCTTCCATGCAGCAACTACCACATTACGACTCATAATATAAAAATCCATATTGCACCTCCTAACACCAACCTATAAGGCTATATTATCATAACCTCCGTGCATTTTCAACCATTAAATATTCCAAACAATCTCCACATTACCGTCTGCTTCTATGTAAATCTTATCAATTAAAACCGATGCAACGCCCTTCTTCTCGTCAAAGCTTGCCGTCTGCCACTTTTTCGATAAGTTCACAGCACGTTTCACATCCACCTCATTTGCCTGCACCTCTTCAATTTTTTCGAGGATTTCAACCTTCCTCTGCTTCAGTGCAGTCGCTTTCTTCCCCAGGATTGCCAAAAGGTCAGCGTTTACACCATCCTTCATGATTATCTCAGTCAGCTTCTCTTCTTCAAGCTCCACTGCCTTTAACTTATTTCTCAGCTCATTTAAAACAGGAGGTATCGCCTTAGGCTTTCTTGTGCCTTTGATTTCTTCAAGCTTTAACGCAATTTCATCGTACACCATATCCTCCAGGCTCTTGGCGTAAATGGTTGAATTTGGTCCTTTGCATTTATATTTGTGGCTTCTTCCTGTGCAGTTGAAATATCGCCTTACCTCACCACTGGTCACAGCACTCTTAATTGTGGTCATAGTGGAACCGCATATCTTACAAACCACAAGCCCTCCAAGCCAACTTGTCTTGTTCCCTGCAGCACGACCTACCTGCTTGTTCTTAATAATCTTCCTTTGACACTTAAGCCACGTGTCACTGTCAATAAGCCCCTCATGTTGCATCACAACAACCTTTATGTCAGCCCAGTCAACACTGCTGTTATTGTGCTTCGACAACCCATACAACTGCAGTCCGTGCACCCCGTCAAAACCCTCAGGTCCACCAATTATGTTGGCATTCTTCTTCTGATAATATTCGTAAACATTGCTGTCCGCCCTAACGTATATGGGGTTTTTCAGTATCGTTGACAACTTTGCCGTGGTCCAGTCGCCACCATCCAAAGGCAGGATTCCGTTTTCAACAAGGTTCTTCTGTAGCCTTCTCAATGTTACATTCTCCACTGCATATGTATTGTATATATATCTTATCTGTTCAACCTCGTCTGCCTTTGCCTCAAGCCGCTTCGTTTTAATGCTATTTATAACCGTCGGCACCAGTTCAAACCCATAGGGTCTTCTGCCACCCATATAAAAACCAAGCGTACTTCTGTGGTCATAAGCCTGGCTCACACGCTCAATGATAGAGTTTCGTTCAAACTCGGCAAACACTGCGAGGATTTTCACTATAAGCTCCCCATATGGGCTTGATGTGTCAAATGCCTCTTGTGCCGAAACAAACTCCACAGAATGTTCTTTGAATACATTTAATATATTTACAAAGTCAGCAAGACTTCTGCTGATTCTATCTAAGCGGTAAACAATAACCTTTGTTATCTTGCCCTTAGCAATCTGTCTCATCATCTTTTTGAATCCGTCTCGGTCTGTATTCCCACCGGAAAAACCGTTGTCAACAAAGGTTATGACCTTATCGCCTCTTTCGTCAGGCTTTATCATTGCCTTGCAATGTTCAATCTGTGTTTCACAGCTTACGCTGTTCTCGCGTTCTATGGACTTTCTGGCATAGATAGCTATCGCCACAATCCTCACCCCCTTAACCGGAAATATTAATGTACCCGTTTGCGGTGCCCGGCAATGGCACATTTTATGTGCCATTTGCCGACCGCGGCACAACCCTACGCATTCGCTCAATCATCCACCGGATGCGCTCATGCTCGGTTCCCTGTCATTCCTTCTGAAAAAATTCTATATAAATCCTCGGCAATTTTATTCTCAAGCTCTCGCTTTTCGCTATCTGTAAAAATAGCCTTTTTGTGTGTAACCGTCTTAGTTTCATTCTTCAAATCAGTGTACTGGGTAGTTTTGAATAAATCTGTCATGGAATAACCTCCTAAATCGAGCCGCAAAGCGGTCTCTTATCTATGTTTATGCTGCTATCTTCTATTAAAATAACGTCCGTAAATGCGTTATTGAGTTCATTGTTAAAAATATTCAGTATATTTTCTTTACTATAGCTAAAATATACCGTATGCAAATTCTCGGGCACGACCTTCTCACGTTTCTTATACGTTCGGTCACAGTAATAGCAGTCTTCTATTACGCCCACATCGCCCTTAATCGTTATTCTTATGTAAATAACCCTGTGATTGCGATTTTTTATCACAGTCTCCAAAATTCCCCCTGTCTTAATCATAATGAGGAAATTGTGCTTTCGGTTCATATCTGCCTTAATATGCGATATGAACTCCTCATCTGTAAGAGAGACGTATGCCCCACTTACCTCTGTGCCATAAACTCTGCAGTCAAGCTCGTTTTCAAGAACCGCTTCCAGGTTAGTCCCCGAAAGCTCTCTCGTTACAAGCTTCTTTGGCACACACCTTTTCGCTCTATCAATATAATAGCAATCTGTTATGTACT
>JAZSJL010000315.1:0-4040 GCA_045534355.1 Acutalibacteraceae bacterium | reverse complement strand
GACGTATTATTCTCAAGTGGCTTTGACAAGCGTGCAGAAAGAAGCTACCGTGAGGTTTCAAGAGCAAAAAAAGAGTTCGAGGGTAAAATAGAAATCCTTCGAGGAATTGAGCTTGCACAGCCACATTTTGAGCCACAGCTTGCAGAGGATATTATAAATAAAAATCAGTACGACGTTATCATAGGCTCACTCCACAACTTAAGAGGCAGACCTGACTTCTACGATTTTGAAACCTTCGACGGTATGGACGTAGAAGCTCTTATGAACGAATATTTTGACGAAATTCTCAATATGCTCCAATGGGGTAATTTTGATATTCTCGCACATATCACATATCCGTTCAGATATATTTTCAACCTTTGTGGCTATATTGAGGATATAAATAAATACTCTAAAAAGGTAGATGAAATTCTCCGTCTTTGTGCCGAAAAGGACAAGGCTCTTGAGATAAATATGGGTGGTCTTAAGTACCCGATTAACCTCCCGTCACCCAACATCGACACAATAAAAAGGTATAAGGAATTAGGTGGCAGATTAGTAAGCATTGGCTCCGATTCACACTACGCCGAAAGAATCGGCTTCGGTATTCCGAGAGCATACGAAATTGCACGTGAAGCAGGCTTCGATTTTATTGCAAAATTCAATGAAAGAAAAGTATCTGAATTCCCTATAAAATAATGTATAAATGTATATTTTATTCAAATTATCCTATTTTATACATTTTTAAATTGCTAAATTATTTACCAAATTCTGTAAAGCAAACAGCTTGTCAATGTTCATAAATGTGTCAATTTTGTTTATAACTTTGACTTTTGAACTGTTTTCATCATTGAAAAATACGTTTTTTCGTAAAGCAACTAACTTTACTTCTACAGTTTTTTGAACATTAGACAGCTTTCGACCAAATGTATATGCAACTGTATATACATTTGAACAAGGGAGGGTCGTTTTGAGAAAAATTGAATTTATAGTCACACCTGAATACAACGACCGTCCGTTGCTTCACTTTATGAGGGAAGGCATAAAGCTTTCAACCTACATAGTCAAGCACCTTCGTAACACACCCGGAACCGTGTTTATAAACGGCACTCATTGGCGTGTTATTGACAAGGTAAAAACAGGTGATGTTCTCACACTTTTTATACCTGAAAAAACAGCTCCCCCACCCCTTTGGGATTACCCCATTTCTATTCTCTACGAGGATGAGGATATTCTCATTGTAAACAAGCCGTCGGGTATTTCCTCACACCCAACTCACAATCACCCAAACGGCACCCTGTGTAACGCTGTGGCACATTACCTTATAAAAACAAACCACGAGCCTGCTGCAGGCAGAGCTGTTGGTAGACTGGACAAGGTTACGTCGGGTGTAATGGTATTTGCGAAAAACAGCTTGAGTGCTTCAAGGCTCAACGGCAATATGGACAAGGTATACAACGCTATTGTTTGGGGAGAGCCCGAAAAGGAAGGTACAATAGTTGCTCCCATTTACAGACCGGATATGGGTCTTACCCTTCGCACAGTAGATGAACGAGGCGACCACGCCGTTACACATTGGACTACTATTGAGCAATTTGAGGATAAGGCGTTTTTACGAATCACTACAGAAACAGGCAGAACACACCAGATTCGTGTTCACTTCGATTACATTGGTCACCCTCTTGTGGGAGATGAGCTGTACCATGCTCCTGAAACGGAGTTTTTAAATCACGCTGCACTCCATTGCAGGCAGATAACAATCACTCACCCTATAACAGATGAGGAAATGACCTTTACAGCCCCCCTTCCGGAGGATATGAAAAAAGAGCTTAAAAAAAGTGGATTTGATGTTGACAAATACGACACAATCTGCTAAAATACCATTTGCCGCATATTAAGGGCGGGTACTATTGGTGTGCCCACAAGTGTTATTTTCAAATAATCGCCTTGTTAGCGAGACTGAAAGAAAGCAGGTAAAAATCTATGTACGCAATCATTGTAACAGGCGGAAAGCAGTACAAGGTTGAGAACGGCGATGTTATCTACATCGAAAAGCTCGACGTTGAAGCAGATTCCGAAATAACCTTCGATAAGGTTATCGCAGTTGGCACAGACGACGGCATCAAGGTTGGTGCTCCTTACGTTGACGGCGCTTCAGTTAGCGCAAAGGTTGTTAAGAACGGCAAGGGCAAGAAGATCGTTGTTGCAACTTACAAGCCAAAGAAGAATGAAAAACGTAAAATGGGCCACAGACAGCCATACACAAAGGTTGAGATTTCAGCTATCAATGCCTAAAGCTTTAATATGATTAAGGCTACGTTTATTTATTCAAAAAACGGCGCACCCTTAGGGTTTGAATTCAAAGGGCACTCAGGCTATGCCGAAAGTGGCTCCGACATCATTTGTGCAACAGTTTCCTCTGCGGCACTCCTTGTTGCAAACACTATTACAGATATAATGTTAATAGAAGCAAATGCAACAGTTGACGATGACGGATATTTGAAATTCACAATCCGGGAAAAGGATGCAGAAAAAACAAAAGATATATTGCTTGGACTACAGCTCCACATTAAAGAGTTAAGTCAGCAATATCCCAAACATGTTACGATAACTACTACGGAGGTGTAACGAAATGCTTAAGCTTAACATTCAGTTATTTGCTCATAAAAAAGGTATGGGTTCTACCCGTAACGGCCGTGACTCAGAATCTAAGAGACTCGGTGCTAAGAGAGCAGACGGCCAGCATGTTCTTGCAGGTAACATCCTCGTAAGACAGAGAGGCACAAAGATCCACCCCGGCACAAACGTAGGCAAGGGTAAAGACGATACACTCTTTGCACTTGTTGACGGTCAGGTTCGTTTCGAGCGTCTCGGTAAAGACCGTAAGAAAGTCAGCGTTTATCCCGTTGAGCAATAATTAAAAAGAATTGACCCTATACGATTGGATAGGGTGTTCTTTTTGTTTATTTTCATTCTGAATGAATATTCGTAACCATTTTTTAACAAACTATTCATAAAAAACTTTTGCAAAATGGTTGACAAAATTAAATAATCGGGGTATATTATTAACAGAGTTAGCACTCACACACCGAGAGTGCTAACGGGTGCTAAAAACGAAATGAGGTGAACCTGATGACAGAGCTTACCCCTCGTAAGCAACAAATATTAGCAACTATAATTGAGCTTTACGTTACCACAGGTGAGCCCGTCGGTTCAAAGGCAATCTGTGCCGAAATGGGAAACTCGGTTTCTTCCGCAACAATCAGAAACGATATGTCTGATTTGGTTGAGATTGGTCTTCTCGAACAGCCACATACTTCCGCAGGCAGAATCCCCTCCCAAGCAGGCTACAGATATTACGTTGACAATCTTATGACCACCTACGAGTTAGGTCTTGAAGAGCAGGAACGAATTAAAATCTGGCTACAGTCCTTTTCGGGTGAGCCCGACAAGCTTTTAGAAAAAGCGGGTACTATTCTCGCAGAGCTTACCGACTGCGTTGCAGTTTCATCTTCCCCTGCTGACAGCGAAGCTTTTATCAAACGAATCGAACTTGTTCCTTTAAGCAATCATACCGCAATGATAGTTTTACTTGCAACCTCAGGTATTCTTAAAAGTGCGGTTGTAAGAAGTGATACTGAAATAAACGTAGATATTGCCGAAGTTTTTTATAACATAACCCAAAGCTATTTCGTAGGCAAAAACGTTTCTGATATTACATTAACATTTATTCAGACACTTGTAGCATCCCTGGGTGACAGAGTTTTCATTATGTCCCCTTTCTTATGTGCAATCTCAGACCTTTGCGAAGCAGTTAAAACAACAGACCTTCATCTAAAAGGTCAGTCAAATATATTAAATCATCCTGAGCTTTCAGACGATGCTTTCAAATTGATGGATTTTCTCCACAGAGGTTCACCCTTAGAAAGCTTAATCACATCGCAGAAAGCACCGCTTAACGTAGCTATAGGTACCGAAAACTCATACAGAGAACTTAAAAATTCAATAACAATTTTCTCAAAATACTCTGTTGGTGACAAGGATGCCGCTTCAATCGGTAT
>JAZSJL010000366.1:0-3518 GCA_045534355.1 Acutalibacteraceae bacterium | reverse complement strand
TTGTACCTCATATGCACAAATTAGTTGGTGTAGATACCGAGGAGCATAAGAACAATGCAAGTCTTAATAAGGTTTTACTTTTCGTAACTGCAATTGCAATACACAATTTACCCGAGGGAATCGCTGCAGGTGTGGGCTTCGGCTCAGGTAACGACTCGGAGGCTTTGCTTATTGCAGGTGGTATTGCTTTGCAGAATATTCCCGAGGGTATGGTCATTATAGGTCCGATGCTTGCAGCAGGTGTACCTCCAAGGCGTACCTTTGTTTGCGCAATGGCTACGGGTCTTGTAGAGGTTTTAGGTACTTTGCTGGGCTACTTTGCAGTTAGTGTTTCATCTGTTATTTTGCCGTTTGCCCTTGCATTTGCAGGTGGCACAATGCTCTACGTTACAAGTGATGAAATAATACCTGAAACACACTCCCACGGCAACGAGCGAGGGGCAACCTATTCCTTACTCGCCGGCTTTTGCCTGATGCTGCTGTTTGATGTGTTATTGGTTTAATTATGAAGTATAAAAGAATAGTTGAAGGCAGGTTTCTTAACCGACCAAATCGTTTTATAGCAAGGGTGCTTGTCGGTGGGGTGGAGGAAACCGTGCACGTTAAAAATACAGGCAGGTGCAAGGAGCTACTTGTTGAGGGTGCTGCAGTTTACCTGTACGAATCGGATAATCCCAACAGAAAAACTAAATACGATTTGATTGCCGTTAAAAAGGTAACTGACAATGGCACAATGTTAATAAATATGGATTCACAGGTTCCAAACGATGTTGTAGCAGAGTGGCTGAAAAACGGTAAGTTATTTTCCGAGAATGCTACTATTAAAAGAGAGGTAACCTACAACAAATCACGTTTTGATTTTTACGTTGAGGACGGGGAGTGCAAGGCTTTTATTGAGGTTAAGGGTGTAACTCTTGAAAACGATGGAGTTGCATCTTTCCCTGATGCTCCCACACAGCGTGGTGTTAAACATATAAACGAACTGATTTCTGCAGTTGAAAACGGATACAAGGCATACGTTGTTTTTGTTATTCAAATGAAGGGTGTACATAAATTCACACCCAACGACGCAACCCACAAGGAATTCGGTGATGCACTCCGTGAAGCTCGAAAACGTGGCGTGGAGATTATTGCAGTTGATTGTGTAGTTAAGAAGGATGAAATTTATATAGATAAAGCTATTCCCGTTGAATTGTAGAAAGCTCCCTGTATCATCTACAGAGAGCTTTCTTTTATTCAAATATAAGTGTTGTTACAGAGTGGCTTTTAAGTTTTGCTGTGTACATGCTGTTTGTTACTGCTTCTTGTGGAAGCTCTGTCCAATGCTCACCGTCTGCAAGTGTGCCACTTGTTCTTATAAGCTTAACAGAAGAAAAGCTTCTTCCTGTTTCGCTTAAGTCTATTTCAATATTTTTTGTTCTTTTGGTGTCGTTTACAAGCACAAGCTTAATTTGACTTTTATTTGCTGCACAAATTACGCTGTCGTTAACGTGGTAAATAGTATCGTTCACGTTAATATATCTGCTGAATTGACCCATACAGTAGTACTTTTGCGTAAGAAATATTTCACTTGTATCGTGGTCTGCAAAGGCAAGTCCCCAAAAGCCTTTGGTTGTATCGGGAATACCACTATCCTTGTTGCCACAGTAGCCATCCTTGCTTTTGTGGTAGTCAATTACCTGCCACAATACCCAAGCTGAAGGGGAAAGGGTGTTTATATCGTAAATTATTTTCTTTGCTATCCAGAGACCTGCTCCCATTTCACCTGCATTGCTACCTGCAGTATCGCCCCAATCGGTTTCGGTCATCCATAGATTTTTGCCTTCTTTTTGCATTAGCTTTCCTAATTTACGGGCGTATCTTGTGTTGTAGGTGTGGGTGCTGATTCTTTTTATAATACCCTTAACCTCAGGTGAATATGCTTTGTAGCTTGTAATTGCCTTGTCTGTTGCAGTTTCGTCGCTACCAACAAGCTCAACCTCCGGAAGATTTCTTCTTTTTATTGCTTCATAGGTAGCAATCAGCACTCTGTTTTGTGAGTAGCCCGGGTCAAAGTGACACCCCTCCTGCTTGTCGCTTTGGTAGTGCCAAAAGTCAGTGTTTGGCTCGTTCATAGGTGAAACGGCACTTACCTTGATGTTCAGGGTGTTGTTTATGTATTCCGTTACAGTACCCATATAATCAGCAAAAGACTCGTAGCAATCATCACGGAGATTGTTTTTATTTGGGTCCTTGCCACCGGAGGAGCAACCACTTATTGTCATAAAATATGGTGGTGAGTTTGAAAACACCTCAACGTATGCATTGTCGCTTGCCTCGTAGCAAGCCTTAAGCACGTTTAACTGATTAGCATCGTTGTTGTAGCAATAGGTTGCTTCCTTTGTTTCGGGATTGTAATCAAGCCAACCAGGCACCATAGAGTCAGTTCTCTTTATATGCTTGTGGGTTGGGTCGTCGCCACCACCTATATTGTAGCGCATAATATTCAGATTGAGCCCCTTCGGTGAAAAGAAAAGCTCTGCAGCCTTCTGTGTTAATATTTCGGAGTAACCAATTCTGTTTGCCCACCAGCAAAGGCTTGTGCCCCAGCCCCGGAATTTACCGTTATCGGAAAGAGAAGGGTTATTGAAGCTAACTTTGATTTTCATATTCATCCCACCTTTAAATTTATAATAAGAGTAAATTGATATTTTTTCAAGCATAAATGTTGAAAGCGTAATACTAAAGTATTAAAATGTTAGTAAACTTAATAAAGTCTTAACTTTTTTTAAATTATATATTGATTTGCATATTGTATCTTGTAACCAGGATATATATCTGTTTTCGGAGGAAATGCTATGTACACTGTTTTGGTCTGCGATGATGATAAGGCTATTTTGGATTCTGTGAAAATTTACCTTGATAGCGAAGGGTATAACGTTTTAACAGCTTCAGACGGTATTCAGGCACTTGAGGTTATTGAGAGCAACGAAATTCATTGCCTTGTGCTTGACGTTATGATGCCTCGCCTTGACGGCTTACGCACAGCACTCAAAATAAGGGAGAGGTATAATTTTCCTATAATTTTCTTATCAGCTAAAAGTGAGGATACCGATAAAATAACAGGTCTGAGCTTTGGTGGAGATGATTATGTTACAAAGCCCTTTAATCCTTTGGAGCTTGTTGCAAGGGTACGCTCACAAATCAGGCGCTATGTCAGCCTTGGTAATTTTGTGCCTACAGAGAATACCTATGTTACAGGTGGACTGACACTTAATACCGACACAAAGGAGATTCGTGTTGACGGTGAGAGTGTTAAGCTTACTGCAAGGGAATACAATATTCTTGAGTACCTTATGAAGAATATGGGCAAGGTTTTATCAAGCTCACAGATATATGAGGCTGTGTGGAACGAAATAGCCTTTAAAACAGAAAAAACAGTTACAGTACACATTAAAAATATCCGAGCGAAGATAGAAATTAATCCTATAGAGAGAAAGGCTCGCAAGGTGGTGTGGGGTCTTGGATACAAGGTTGAA
>JAZSJL010000108.1:0-7415 GCA_045534355.1 Acutalibacteraceae bacterium | reverse complement strand
TTAAATTCTTCACTCTCTTTAATCCAGCTACCGATTTTGCCCTTGAGCACGTCCTGTACAGATGGTGCCTCCTGCTGTATGGGTGCTTCCTCTACAGTTGATGCTTCCTCTACAGTTGATGCTTCCCCACCTGAAGGTGCTTTCTCGGTGTCCACAGAGCTCATAGCCTCAATAAGCAACTCCTCCTGACCCTCCTGCAAACCATAGGTCTGCAAAAGCTTTCCTATTACAGGAGATATTTTGCTTTTGTAGGCTTCCAGCTCTTTAGTTTGTTTAAAGCGTCTGTCAATTATTGCCTGTGTTTTTTTAGTGAATTGGTCCTTGAATTTTCCACTTATTAATTGTGAAAATTCTTCCTCCTCACCTGTGGTACTGTTTTGCTCGGCGACAGCCTCCTCAACGCCCGTTGCTCCGTCTCCCGACTCTGCGCCCTCACCTGCGAAGAGCTGAAGATTAAGAGCGTACCAAAATAATCTTTTCATAAAATTCCTTTCCAGTTGCAACTATCATCGTCTTTCCGAAGTGTCAATATATATTAAAAAACCGTTTGGCCACGAGCTTCAGAGTGGGACAAGCGTATCCGAAACAGATTTTGGAATAGCCTTTTTCACTCTGATCTCAACGGCTTTTTACCGAAATAAGCCTTCTTAAGCTTAAATAATAAGATATTTTTTCACCTAAAGGCTACGTGGTCAGGGTAGCTTTCCTCAAGCATCAAAAGACCTGTAAGACAGGCATCAACTATCCCCTTAACACGTTCCTTGGAATAATCAAAATATTCAATTTCCAGATGAACAAATCCATCACGAACAATGTTTCTAATCAGCTTAACATTACCTTGTGCCTCTTCATCCAGCATACAGCTTATAAGT
Organism: Acutalibacteraceae bacterium; assembly: GCA_045534355.1. Taxonomy (GTDB): domain Bacteria; phylum Bacillota; class Clostridia; order Oscillospirales; family Acutalibacteraceae; genus DTU089. The sequence continues at coordinate 6,543 of JAZSJL010000108.1, read as the reverse complement.
GTGTAAGCTAAAATTGAAACGGCAGCGCACACAATGTTTTTACCATACTGTGCATATGAATTATGACCCTCAATAGATATGAGCAAATGGTCGTAATACTCTCGGTGATATACACTTGTCAAAGCAGACTCACCCCTGCACTTATCTTTGCAATTAAGGCCTCTTTACCCTCAAAATCCATCATTTCAACGGCAAGAAGTGCTTGTGTCCTGTTTTCAGGATTGAGAAGTCCTGCTGCGTAAAGCTGGAGAGCTAATTCATTCTGGCTGATTTTAGAAAAGGGACTTGCCTTTTGTGCCGAAACCTTTATATCAAATACAGGCTTTCTCACAGACATCTCCGAATCGAAGCCACTACGGTAATTTTGAATTTTAATGCTTGAATTATCGTAAGAAATAAACTCCTGTTGACCATTACTGCCAACAATACGGAAAAATCTCGGCTCATCGTAAAACTGTCTTATAACCTCAATTGCAAGCTCGTTAATTTCTGTGAATGCTCTGTAGCTGCTCTTGACCATATCACGTGTAAGCTTTGAGCCTGCCTCCTGCAAAGCAGCGATAGCACTTGCAGCAGTAACACCACTTGAAACGCCACCCTGTGAGAAATCTCTGTTACCACTTGTTTCCTTAAGCTCGTCAATTTTACTGTTAAGAATCCCAAGATATATTTCAGATATACCCGAAAGTCTGATTTCTCTTATACTGTCGTCACCAAGATTACTACCCGAAACGTGAACGAAGCTATTCGACCAATCTGCAAATTCCTCCTCGTTTACAGCACCGGAGGAATTAATGAAGTACCTTGGTGTTGTTGCCATAGATGCATTTTTCACAAGAGCATTTGAAAGAATATCAATCTGCTTCTGGGCATCCTTCATAATATCAATGTAGCCGAAGCCACAGGGAGTACCCTCCTCCACAAAAAGAGTATCGAAAACGAATGGATATTTTCCGTGGTCATAGAAGCCTCGGTCAGCATAAAGCGAATCGTTTTCAGAAGCATACAGAAGCTCACCATTACAGCTTTTGCAGTAGGGCACCTGCTCCACGCCATTTCTGATTATTTTGTCGTCCCTGTCTACAACTGCGCTTTTCTCGGAGGTCTCAATGCTGTCGTCGTATACGTAGTGAGCAATCTCCATATCACCCTTGCCAAGCTTTCCCGAAAGCTGTGGGTAGAGCGATAAAAGCGTATCGTTATCAATAAGCTCAACATGAAAAATATTTTTACTTTTCTGAATATCCTTAATACCCGGCTCCCAGAACAAATTGAGAATATCAATCTGCTTAATTTCAACATCACCGAGACCATTGTTTTTTAAAGGATTCCAGAATACTCCGTAAACTGCCGTACCTGCTTTTAGCTTGTACCACCAGGCATCACTGTATATTTTCTCAAAATTATTTCTTTCAAAAATAACAGGGAGCACCTGTGTAAGAATCTCCGAGGCTTTTTTATCACTTTCCTCTCTTGGCAAACAGCTTACAGACGGATAGTTATCCATAGCATCGGCGTGTTTATTTGCAATAGAGTTAAATAGCCACGCAGATGCATTTTCATCACCACTTTTTGCTCGTAGCTGTTCCCAGTGACGAAGCTTAAACCATTGCTCATTATCAACTATTCGATTTTCTAAAGACACCTTTGCCTGCTTGTATTTTTTCAAAACAGATAAGAATCTCTCTACATCCTCGTTTGTAATTATTCCAAAGAGACCATTCTGTGGTGCCTGCTGTTGCTTTTCATATTTTTTTGTTTTCTTCATTTTTTCTCCTTTCAAAGCTATATGGTTCTGTAATGCCCCTTGTTCAAATCAAGTGGGTCATCGTAGATTTTTATTTCCTTTTTCTTATACGTTGGGGCAATAGGCCTTGCCATACACATATACCTGACCTCGTCAGCAATGTGGTCCTCGCCTGTGGTATCTAAATCCTCCGGGTTTGTTACGCTGAACTTCAGTTCAGGCACAGTCCTTATAAATCCCTTGCAGGTATTGAATATATACATCATAGGTACGCCGTGCTCGTCAAAGCTAAGTCGGTAATGCACCTGCATCCACCCGGGCAGACGCTTGTTGTCACCCTTATTAAAAAACACGCCGTTCCGATTTGCTGCCTCAATAATTGCCTCACCACGTGACGCATCCCATATAGATGGGTCAGCTACACCAAGTATTTTTTTGTTTTTGAGCCATCGGTGTTGCTTTTCGATTGCAGATATTTCCGCAAAGATTTTTTCAGGTGGCCATTTAACTCCCTCGTTTGCACTTTTCGTACAGCCATACAGCTCTAAAATCCTGAACAGCCTGCCATCGTAATCCACAGCCCACCAGGCACAGGAAAAGGGCTTTGCATAGCCAAAGTCAAAGGAACGATAAATTGTCCAGTCTGCAGGTATCTCGAAGGGCTCAATAACGTGAGTATTTATTCCGTCAGCATAGTGCTCGGGGCAATCCCTGAATTCCTCAAAAAACTGTCCGTCAAATATATCCCAATTACCAAAGCGATGCGCCTGACGAAGCTTTTCAGGGAGAGCATCCAGCACCTTCACGTATTCAGGGTTGGATTTCATAAGCACAGTATTGTCATCAATGGTTGCAGGAATAAAAATATAATCCTCAGGGTCCTCCCCCTGCTCATATCTCCCCTTAACAAACAATCGCTTAAACCAGTTGTGGCCAACTCCTCCCGGATTTCCCGTAAAATACATTCGAGGCTTAAAGTCCTCCCTTGTTGTTCTGTTGCAGGTCATAAGAAACTGTATTTGTGCAAATGTGAAGTGCGTACATTCCTCTACACCAATTACATCGTACTCCTGTCCCTGGTACTGATAAATGTCATTTCCGCTGTCGCAGTAGCCCAGACGGATTCTTGAGCCGTTTGGAAATATAAATGCTCTTTCATCTCTTTTATATCGTGCAATATTGTTAAGCTGAGCCAGCATAGGCAACAGGTGATTTTCCCGAAGCTCCGGCAAGGTTTTTCTCAGAAGCAATAGCTTCAACCCACTATAATTCATTGCAAGTAAAATGAATTTTGTTCGTAGTGCCCAGGATTTGCCACCACCTCTTGCACCACCATATCCGATAAAACGTTGTGTACAATTAAAAAATTCGCTTTGCTTTTCATTTGGTGGAGATATTTTCAATTCAATCATTTGCTCCACTCCTCTATCTGCTTTTCAACACGGATAACTATCCCCTCGCTATCCTGTGGTGAAGAATCGCAATCCTCTAAAAGAGCAAACAGCTCACGAAGAGCACCTACACTCTCTTTAAGGAATCGAGCATCAAGCTCAGGATTTCCTGTTGCTTTAAAGCTTTTACGAGCCCGTTTAACAATATCATCAACAAGCGCACTCATATTTTCTGCCGCAGATGAAACACGCTTTAGCTGAATTTGTTTTTTCTCAATGCTCAAGATTTTTCTCCTTTCTCATAAAGGAGCATAAGGTTTCTGTAATAAGGACATTTTTTTCCACCTTTAACAGAGCAGTAGTCAATTTCGTAGAGCTTTTTCTCATCGTTTGATTTAAAGCGATGTGTTGTTGTGGTTGAATTTTTCAATAAGCCCTCACAGCTTATAAAGCTTTCGCCCTCCTTCACGTAAAAGGGACATTCAATCATTCCTTCAATAAATTTAGACATAGTTTCCTCCTCTTTGTACCAATTTTGGTATTGACACGTTGCAAATTATATTGTATATTATTAATGTTATTTGTACGGATTTCCGTACTTTTTGCAAGTGCAACTGTATTATAGTACGGGTTTCCGTACTTTTCAACCTACTTTGCGAACATTTGTTCGTTTTTCAAAAACTTTGTAACATCTCACAAAAAGTGGAGGCATATATTGTGAATATGTATGAGAAAATACAAGAATTATGTGATTTAAGAAAAATAAAAATTGCTCAGCTCTGCAGAGAAACAGGTGTACCCAAAAGCACCCTTTCCGACCTTAAGCAAGGCAAAACGAAAACTCTTTCCACTCCAAATCTTCAAAAGATTGCCCAATATTTTTGTGTTTCCCTTGATTATTTCAACGACTATACTGACGGTGTAGACGAGCAAAGAGACGAGCTTTTTCAAAAAAGAAGGCTGCTCTTTGATATGTCTCAAAGAGCAACAGAGGAGCAGCTTGATAAATTTTTAGTTGTATTCAAAGCACTTATTGATACGGAGGATGATTAATTGGTTTTTGTAAGAGAAATAAAAATGCCGCTTACAATCAGGGCATTCACAATACCCGATGCAAACGGCGACTTTAATGTTTATATCAATGAGGATCTTTCCGATTCAGCCAAGAAAAAAGCCTTTGAGCACGAGAAGGCTCACATAAAGAGAAATGATTTTCAAAAGGAATTTACAGTTAAGCTGATTGAAAGCTTGATATAATATATTAGTTTTGTAATAAAAAAGCAAAAGCAGACATTCACAGGGAATGTCTGCTATATTTTTTAGCTTTATTTTATGAATTAAAAACCTTTCATCTTTTTAAGGTCACGGTAGTTGATAAGCTGAATACCACATGCCTTGATGTGCTGAAGTGTTTTCGGGTCAGAGAAAAGTCTGTGCTCCCATACTCTTCTGTGCCATGCACCTGTAATTGCCTTAAGATCATCGCACTCAAGAGCAGGATGAATATATGTTTCTGTAATACCGTTAGGGAATGTTTTGTAAAGCTCGTAGATATACTCTCTGTAGTTCTCGTAGCTGTCATTCTGTGGACCATTCCACTCACCCGGAATAAGGAAGTCAGGTAAAGCAACCTCCTGGTCCTTTGCATAGTCGAGAATTTTGCCATACATCATAGCAATAAGGTCTTTGTCAATTTTAACCTCAAGAGTATCATTTTCAAACATTTCAGGAACATATGTACCCGGGAAACGGAAAGGAAGCCCCTCTTCACCTGCTATATCAAGTGTAAGGTTAAGAAGCTCAAAGCGACCTGTTTCAATGCCATAGAGTGAGCCCATATGGTTATCAAGGTGAGAAGGCACACAGCCGTATGAACGGAAGCGCTTAATCTGAGCCTTGATTTCCTGCTCAACCTCGTCAATATCACAATTCTCCTCGAATTCATCTGACTCGTGGTACATAAAGTCCTCTTTATCTCTCAAGGAAGGTGTTTCGCCCTGAGAAATTGGTGACCATCTGTACTTACCCCATTCACTTGTAAAGGTAAGGTGAACACCAACAGCAAACTCCGGGTGTGATGCTGCCCAGTCTCCTGCTTCCTTTGCCCAACCACAAGGGGTCATAATTGTAGCAGATGTAATACCACCCTTTTCGAACAAATCGAAAACGGCAAGGTTAGTAGAATGGCTCATTCCGAAGTCGTCTGCGTTAATAATCAAATACTTATCCATGAAAATTCTCCTTTTGTTAAGTCGGCAAACCTACCAACTCGCATAAATAAAGCTACTTATTATTTTATTTAACGGTAAACACCGTAAAAACCTGATTAATTATTCACTCTTTGGTGAACTCTCTACAGAATGCTCTGTACTATTCTTCTCTTCTTTTGCTTTTTTGGCTTTCTTTTTCTTTTTCAAAATAAGCAAAACAACAGCAAATACGACAACTGCTACCCACAAAACAATAACAAGAACAAGAAGAACAACTATGCTTGTCTTTTCACCGGAATCGTATTTTCCCTCCTGCTGTATTGTTACATCCTCTGTAGATTGAGGCGCTGTGCTGAGCGCAGGAGCCGTGGTACTGTATACTGACTGGAAATACAGCAGCTCAATTTTATCAATAACTGCATCGTTAACCACACCGTCAACCGGTAAACCATTGTCACGCTGAAGCTTTTTAACAACTGCCATTGTATCCTCATCGAATACGCCTGTAATACCATCGTCCTTGAGGCCATAGCGAGTGTAAATGAATATCCATTGCATCCATTTAACGCCGTCGCCCTTGTCGCCACCCTTAAGCGCTGCTGTTGGCTTGGTATATGGGTTTTTAGTGGCGGCAAAGTCAACTGTTTCATTAACGGGTGCTTCTTGTGTTGTAGAAGCAGAGGGTAAGGTTGTTGTATAATCAGTGGCTGCAGGAACTATATCTATGTAGCCAAGAGTTTCTGAATTCACCTCGTACGTGACAGGGGCTGTGGTACCGAAAATGGGACCTCCACCGAAGCCACCTCCACCAAGAATACTACCTAAAGCATCGCCTATGCCACCAAGTGCATCGCCTATACCGGAGCCACCAATAAGACCGCCCAAGCTGCTGCCTATATCAGAAACATCACCTAAAATACCACTTAAATCAGTAAATGATTCAACCTTGTCGCCAACAAAACCACTGAGAGAAGTAGTTGAAGCAGTTTCCTCTGCACCGAAGGAGTATGCATTTACGTATGAAACATCTGTGTAATTATTGTTACCTGTGCAATTCACCATGGTAAATGCACAAGCAATAATTAAAATTGCAAGTGAAAAAGCCGTAATTTTTCTCTTCATAGTTCCAACTAACCATCCTTAAGATATAGTTACACAATTACACAGTAACACAATTATAATGTATTATATCATA
>JAZSJL010000100.1:0-2437 GCA_045534355.1 Acutalibacteraceae bacterium | reverse complement strand
AATATATTTCCAACCTGAGTTACCTGTTTTTCTGTATACATAGTAACCTGTGGCGCCCGAAAGCTTATTCCATTGCACCTTTATTCCTTGCTCTGTATTTACAGGTGTTTTTAAAACAGGAGTACCGAAACGATTAAGGGTTATTCCATCAAAGTAATAGCCTGAAATAGTATCGTTTCTGAACGCTCTCACTCTGTAGGTGTAAGTAACACCATTGCTTACCTTTTTATCAGTATATGTTGTTGCCTTAGTCCAACAAAGGTATTTCCATTGACCATTTCCGATTTTTTTGTAAATATAATATCCGTGAGCTCCTTTAATTGAGCTCCAATTAAGCTTTAGACCCTGGTCTGTGTTTTGTATTGATTTAAAATAAGGCGTATCAAAGGCTTGAATTTTGTTACCTGTTGCGTAGTAGTCAGAGTAACCGGCTTCGTTTACTGCCCTTACCGTATATGAATACCAGTAGCCGTGTTGTAAATCAGTATCAATAAACGTACGTTGTGTTGTTGTGCCAAGGTATTTCCAGGAGCTGTTTGCCATTCTGTGATAAATTCTGTATGAATCTGCACCCTCAACAGCGTCCCATACTATTTTTATGCCATCCTCAGTGTTTGTTAAAGATGTAATTTTAGGCTTTCCACACTTAAGCTGAGGAATTGCTTTGGTTTCGTTCACTTCGCCACAAACCTTGCAAACCTTGTAGGCTTCACCGGCTTCTTTGGCAGTTGCAATTTTAGAAATTATCCAATTTCCGTTTGTGTGACCTTTAGGTGGAATATTAGGAATTGAGTTAGTTGCACCACAATCGCAGGTTGTTATTGTTGCACCGTATTCTATGCAGGTGGATGCTGTTTCTTGTGGATATTCGTATGTGTGCTTGTGATTAGGGCGAGATTCACTTTCCCATATTTGAACGTAAACAATGCCAATTACTGCAGATTGCTTGAATTCATTAAATATAAAATCTGCTTCATATAGTGGCTTTATATCATTGGCTTCGAAAGTACCCTTTGAAAATTTTAAATCAAAGATACCAATGTAATTATTGTCCACGTATAAGGTGAATTCATTTGATCCGTTAATTAAGTGATTGTTTACGATTTTGAAGGTGTGTGTGTCTGTGTAGTCAAGAACCAAATCGCTTAAACTGATTCCATAAATGTATTCGGGATTTTTTTGTTCCTTGAAGCCGAGAATGTTGTTCTCTGTATCAAGGCAAAGAGCAAAGCCATCCTCGTTCGTTGTTGAAATAATATCGTTGAGACCATTAATATTATTTATTCTGAAAACAATTGTCCAAGGTGTATCATAGCAAAGCTTAATGTCGGTTCTTGTGTAAAGTGAATCTCCTTCAACCGACAAATCATTGCTGAAATTTTCGTTGGTAGAAATATTTACAAAATTATTATTTATCTTTTCGTATCTGTAGGATTTAAAGGTTCTTATACTATTAGCTACGGAAGCATTAATCTCTATATCACCTGTAACAGCAGGTATAATTATACTGCCGTTACTGTAGCACGATTCTGTAATATCCTCTCCATCCATAGTAACAGAGACATTGAAATCACCGTATTTTAAATTAGTGAGTGAGCTGTTGAATTCTGTATCTGCAGGTATATATGAATAAACTCCTTCATTAACAATAACGTCTTTTAAATTATATTTAATATTATATACAGGTGTTTCTTTATCAGCATACCTGCTGTTTTTATATACTGCAGATATAAATGCATTTGTAATGGTATCCATACCTCGGTTGTTTGGGTGCACGTATCCATCATACAAATAACGACTGATTGTTTTCGGGTCGGTAGTTATACCACACTCATTATATAAATCTACAACAAAGCAATCAAAATATTCTGCAATATTTTTAATGGACTCATTAAAGGAAGGGACTAAATACGCTTCGCTCTGCTTCTCAATTTCTCTTGGCAAAACAGTAAAGCAGTAAACCTCTGCATCTTTATAGGTTGACTTTATTTTGTGAAGCATAATTGCATATGCTTCTGCAGAGGTGGTAGGTTTTTTGTATATGAAATCCCCATTACTTTCTGTTATAAGAGCATCGTAATCTATGTCAGCATATGAGCCTAAGCGTGATTTGTGATATGATATATCATTTGTTCCCATATAAACCACAACAATATCAGGCTCTGTGCCTGCATCGGTACCTGTGTTATCGTGCAGATTGTATGGTCTTGATAAATAACCTAATTCATCGTTATCAGAAAAAGGGGAGAATATTGTTGTACCTGAATATGAGTTATTAACAAGTAGCTTTGTTCCAAGCATTTGGCAAGCCTGCATCCACCAAGTGTCGGTTAAGTTTACCTCTGTTCGTCCGGGTCTGTAGTAATCACGATTGTTCTTTATTGTGGAGTTTGTGGTTTCTGCAGCAACACCGGAAGAAACACCCTCGAAGGTACAG
>JAZSJL010000214.1:0-8813 GCA_045534355.1 Acutalibacteraceae bacterium | reverse complement strand
TGCCTTAACTGCTGCCTTAACCATATCACCTACGTGAATTGTGCAACCGGCTGTCTGAAGGTCTGCTGCGCCGTAGCCTGTTTCAACTGCAAGAGCACCGATTTCAGTTGCATTCTTGCCAACAAGAGCTGCATCGAATGCTGCACCCTGCTCGAACCACTCTTTAACTACACCGTCACCATTAAGGTCTGAGCCATATGCTGCCATATTGTAGTCCTTACCGAGAGCCTTCTTTGTTACGATAGCTGCTGTTGTATCTGTTGAAGAAACACCCTTTGTATCGAAAGCGAGTTTGCCTGAAGCAACGTCTGTTGCTGCAACAATTACCTTGCCCTCTGCATCAAGTGCCGTAGCAACAACTGTTGTTGAAAGCTCAATTTCGCCTGCTGCTTCTTCTGTAGCATCCTTGTTTGACTGTGATGTTACAACACCAAGCTTAAGTGTGCTGTCTGCAGTAGCCTTTGAATCTGCTGCGTTTGCAACTGCTGCTTCAACTGACTTAACAAAATCAGTGATTGTGATTGTACAACCTGCGTTAATAACGTCTGCTGTACCCTTGCCACCCTCTGCTACAAGAGCATTAACCTCTTCGATAGTCTTGCCTTCAACAACCTTTGCAAAAGCATCTGCCTGTGCAAACCACTCAAGCTTTGAACCACCATATGTTACCATATTGTAGTCGTTACCAAGCTCATACTTTGTTTTGAATTCACCGGCTTCAACTGCTGTGCCTTCTGCTGTAAACTGTGCCTTGTTGTCAGCACAATCAAGAACGCACTTAACGATTTTTCCGTCTGCATCAACAAGAACTGAAGCAATGTTAACAATAACCTCTCCTTCACCGTTGCCTTCGTCTGAAGCATCCTTAACTTCGCCGTAAGCAGCAGCAACGCCAAGACCGAACTTGAGGTTTGCAGGTGCATCTGTGTTTGTATCCTCAGGACCCTTGTCGCAACCAACAAGGAAGAGAGCGCCTGCAACCATTATGATTGCAATTGCAATACTTAAAAACTTTTTCATACTTTTTCTCCTTTTTGTTTTGTTTTGGATTTGACTAAACATTTCGAGGATGAACGGGTCTGCTCCCACCACCCTGCGTACACATTATTGCAGAAAGTGTAACCTTTGTCAACACTTTAACAATTTTTATTTGTCAGATGTTTATGTTATCTAATCTTTTCATAAGAAAAACACCTGCTAAACCTACAAAAACTCCTGCAAGGGTGCCTGTAACAGTCAGAATAATCATATAGTAGCCTATGAGTGTTGAATTCAGAAGCCGCGATGCAACTAAAATTTGCACTAAATTATGGGCAACGCCACCTAAAATGCTGACACCCACAGCAGAAAACAAATCAAGCTTTTTGAAAAGTGCCATTACAGTAACACTTAAAACAGCACCTGCCATACTGTATGCAAAAGTCATAGCATTACCAAAAAGCAATGCAACTATAAACACACGCAGAAGCGAAACTGCTGTTGCCTCTTTTAAGCCCAACCTGTATAAAATAAGTATTATTACTATATTCGGTAAACCTGCTTTTATTCCCGGTACTGCTGCATATATAGGTGGCAATATAGCTTCAAGGTAGGAAAGCACAAGTGCAACCGAGGTCATTATGCCCAAAAAGGCTATTTTTTTTGTCTTTTTACTCATAGGCACCTCACACAACAACGTCCGGTGCTTCTGTGTTTTCAGAAGAAATAATTTCAACCACAAGCTTATGAGGAAGGCACACTATACTTTCGTTCACTTTGTTTACTGCTCTGTGACCAACACATATTTTATCGGGACAGTTAGCCTGCGAAACACAGGCTACACCGTCTTTAATAACCAGCCTGTTTTCGTATTCGTTATTTTCCCCCGAATAAATTACAGTATCAATATTTTCTTCCAATGAATAACGATATTTTTCAACACCATCTATTTTAACAGAAACGTATTCACCTTCTGTTTTTAATAAATTAAACAACAAAAGTCCTGCCGTTGCTAACAAAACTATAACAACGGCAAGGACTATATCGTTTTTCAGTTTTCTTTTTGAAGAAAGCTTTTTATCCATTATTTTCAAGCGCAATAAAATCTACAACCTTAAGGCACTTTGTAGGACAATTTTCCACACAAAGACCACAGCCGGTACATTTATCGTAATCTACCTTTGCAAGATTATTTACAACAGTAATTGCTTTTTCAGGGCAATTAAGCTCACATTTTTTGCAGCCGATACAAGCATTTTGGCAGAGCTTACGAGCAACTGCGCCCTTCTCCTTATTACTGCAAAGAACAATTGTTTTTGCGTACTGCGGAACAATTTCAATAACTTTTTTAGGACATATTTTTGCACAAAGACCACAGCCTGTACATATCTTTGTATTGATGTGAGCAATACCGTCGTGTATGCAGATAGCACCACTCGGGCAAGCAGCAGCACAATCACCACAGCCAATACAGCCATATTTACAGGAGTTAGGGCCACCGAAGAGCATACCCGATGCTTCACAGGTGTTAATGCCATCATACACAAACTGACTGCAGGTTGCGCTACAGTTACCATTGCACTTAACAACAGCCTCTGCCTCAACAACGTCCTCTGCAGCTACACCCATAATTGCAGCTACATCTGCTGCAACTGCATCTGCACCGGGAATACAAAGGTTAGTCTTTACACCCTCTGCAACTGCCTTTGCATATTCGTCACAGCCTGCATAGCCACAGGCACCACAGTTTGCACCGGGAAGGCACCCACGTACCTTTGTGATAGTTTCATCCATAGGCACGGCAAAGAAGCGAGATGCAAGTGCAAGAACAATACCTGCAATAAGTCCGACGCCTGCAACTACAAGGAGAGCAGTTAAAACGTTTCCAAGCATATTAAACCCTCCTTATTTGAATAAGTTTTCAACAATGCCTTCAAAGCCGAAGAAGGCAAGTGAAACGAATGAAGCCGCAATAAGTGTAACAGGGAGACCCTTGAAGTGCTCCGGAATATCACTTTCCTCAATCCTTGAACGAACACCTGAGAAGATAACCATTGCAAGAAGGAAGCCCAAGCCAACACCTAAAGAGCTTATTAATGATTGAACAAAATCGTAGCCATCTGTCATATTGTTGATGGTTACACCGAGAACTGCACAGTTTGTTGTAATAAGAGGAAGGTAGACACCAAGGCTCTTATGAAGAGAAGGTATAAACTTCTTAAGAACAATTTCAACAAACTGAACCAGTGCTGCAATAACAAGAATGAACACTATTGTCTGCATATAACCAAGACCTGTTGCATCAAGGATATACGTCTGAATAGGCCAGGTAACTGCAGTTGCCATAAGCATAACGAATATAACGGAGAAGCCCATACCAACTGCCTGATTAAGCTTCTTGGAAACACCAAGGAACGGGCAAATACCCAGGAACTGACGAAGAACGTAGTTATTAACAAGAATAGAGGACATTATTATGATAACTAAACCCTTGAAGTAATCCATATCAGTTGCCCTCCTTTACTGCGTCCTGACAGCCACCACTACACATACCTGCAGATGGACAGCCCTCACAGCCGAAGCTCTTTTTCTTGATTGCTTTACCCTTTGTAATGATATTAACAAGAGCAATTAAGAATCCGTATACCATTAAGCCACCCGGAGCCTTTACGAAAATGCTGATTGGGTGGGTGTTGAAGAACGGAACAGGGATTCCTGCAAATGTACCTGCACCTACAACCTCACGGATTGCAGACATCATAAACATTGCAAGTGTGAAGCCCAGACCCATACCGATACCATCCAGCACAGATTTGCCTACGCTGTTTTTACCTGCAAACATTTCGGCTCTGCCGAGAATGATACAGTTAACGGTAATAAGAGCAAGGTAAACACCTAAACTCTCGTACAGCTCAGGTAAATATGCGTGAATAATCATTTCCACCACAGTAACGAAGCCTGCAATAACAACAATGTAGCAAGGAATTCTTACTGTATCGGGAATAAATTTACGAAGAAGTGATATAACTGCATTGGAGCAGATAAGAACTGCCATTGCAGCAAGGCCCATACCCACAGCACTTGTAACAGAGTTTGTCATTGCAAGTGTAGGGCAAGTACCCAAAATGAGTACGAAAACAGGGTTTTCCTTGAGAAGGCCCCTTAATAAAATTGATACACTATTCTGTTGTTTCATTATTAAGCCTCCCCTTCTAATATACTGATTGCCTCGAACACCTTTGATATTGCAGTTGTGTAGCCCTTTGTTGTGATAGTTGCACCTGCAATAGCATCAATATCCTCGTAGCTGTCTGCTGTTTTGCCGTTAAATTGAGTGTAGAATTCAGGCTTTGCACACGCATCACCAATATTCTTTGACTCACTCTGCTTAACGGTTACACAGGAAATTATCTCTCCATCTGCTGTAGCAGAAACCTTAATTTCAATCTGCTCGTTTGAGCGTGTATACTGGTCACCGTTTATGCCGTAGCCGTTAGCGCCCAGCTCAAACACATAGTTGCCACTATTGGTTTTGTAAGCCTTCTTAACCTGCTTGGGCATTTCATAGCCGGAAATATCAATTTCTGTTACTACTGACGCAATTATTTTCTTTGCATCCTCGCTGACATCTACAGATGCATTAGCTGTAAGCACAGCACCTGTGTTATCTACTGCTATAAATTCCTCACCGATAACGAATACGTAGCCTGTACCGTTACCTGATGCATAAACCTTTGCAGCATTGTCTAATTTTTCTGTAATAAATACTTCTGCAAACTCACCGTTGGCTGAAGGAAGCGCTGTTGAGAGATTTTCGTTAAGAATTTCTTCCTCTGAACGGATATCTACAGAACCACCACCAATAATAATAGCAGCGTTAAGTGCATCCTTAACAGCGTTTTTATAACCTGTAGTTGTAAGTGTTGCACCGGAAATTGTATCTACAGAATCAACATCCTCTGCTGTTTTACCAACCATGTTTTCGCCATAGGTTTTTTCGTAGCCAAGGGTTTCGCCACTTGAAAGGCACACAGCACCTGTAACTGTACCCTCTGCGCTTACACCACACATAATCACCATATTGGGACCGTAGCCTGAGGTAAGAAGCTGTACAACACAGCCACCTGATGCTTCCTTGTATGCAGCAGTTACGGTTGCAGGAAGCTCAACTGTAGAAATATCTACAGGCTCGAAGCCTTCACCGTCGGGCATTACCACCAGCAATGCTTCGTTTGCAGCAGCGTTTTCATTTTCTTTGATAATTGGAGCAGATATGCTGTTTGTAATTGCAAGAATAATTGCCATTACAGCACAGATAACTGTTAATGCACCTATACTTTTAACGTATTTTTTCATTTCTTCTTGCCTCCAAACAGCTTACGAGCAGTTAACGAATCAATAAACGGATTCAAAATGTTCATAAGTAAAATTGCGAAGGATACACCCTCCGGATAGACGCCCCAGAAACGAATTACTACAGTTAAAAGACCTGCACCTATACCGAAAACTATTCTGCCTAACGGAGTTGCAGGTGAGGTTACGTAGTCTGTTGCCATAAATATTGCACCAAGGAAAAGACCACCTGAAAGAATCCATGCAAGCGCTGCTTCTACATTACCACCCTCAAGAGCTAATGTAAAGAGGAAAGCTGTTCCAATAAATGCAACGGGTGTGTGCCACATAATAACCTTTTTTATTAAAAGGTATACGCCACCGATAAGTAAAGCAAGTGTACAGGTTTCGCCTATAGCACCACCGATATTTCCTAAGAATAAATCCATAAGTGGTGGTACCTCACCATCTGCAAGCTTTGCAAGTGGTGTTGCCCCTGAAACTGCATCCACACTCATATTCTGAGGGAATGCAGCCTTTGTAAGCGAGCTGAAGGCAACAAGCATAAATACTCTTGCAGTAGCAGCAGGGTTAACAACGTTTTTTCCTACACCACCGAAGAAGCACTTAACAACTATTATTGCAAATACTGCGCCGACACCTACCTCCCAGAGAGGAGCGTTTGCAGGTATATTGAGTGCAAGTATAAGACCTGTTACAATTGCGCTTAAATCACCGATTGTTTGGTCTTTTTTTGCTATAAGATTAAAAAGGAATTCAGATAAAACACTTACTCCTACACAAACAGCAATCACAAGAAGAGCACGCAAACCGAAAATAACTACGCCTGCAATTGTTGCAGGAAGGAGTGCTATGATTACGTCAAGCATTATCTTCTGTGTTGAGCGACCACTGTGAATATGAGGAGATGCTGAAACGTGAAGCTTTTCCATTATTTACTTGCCTCCTTTTCTTTCATGGCAGCCTCTCTTATGAGCGCCTTTGCCAATTTATTTGTCTGAGTAATAGGTCTGTTTGCAGGACAGTTGAAGGAGCAACAGCCACACTCCATACAAATCTCTGCACCGGCCTTTTTCATACCCTCAACGTCCTTCTCTCTGTATGCCTTTGCAAGAGCAGGAGGGTTGATACCGAAAGGACAGGTATTAATACAAGTACCACAACGGATACAGTTTGTTGCCTTTGGAAGCCTTGCTTCTTTTTCTGTAAGAGCAAGTATAGCATTTGTCTGCTTAAGAACAGGCACCTCAATATCAGGAACCGTAATACCCATCATAGGGCCTCCGTAAAGCACCTTGCGAGGGTCAGCTACAAGCCCACCACAGAAATCGAAAACATCCTTAAGAGGCGTACCTATAGGAGCAATTACATTTTTAGGCTCCTTTACACATCCACCATCTACGGTAACACATTTCTCGACAAGCGGCATACCTGTTTTAAGGTAACTGCCTATTGAAGCAACAGTTGTGCAGTTAAGCACGATACAGCCTGCATCAATAGGGAGCTGACCGTTGCCGATAATTCTTTTTGTTGTGTGGTAAACCAGCACCTTTTCACCACCCTGAGGGTAGATTGTAGGAAGCGCTCTAACCTCCACCTTATTCATTGAGCCTAAAACCCTTTGCATTTCTGCAACGGCGCTCTTTTTATTCTTTTCGATAGCAAAAATGACCGTGCCGATGTCAATGAATTTAAGGATTGCCTCAAGACCTGCCTTGATATCCTCGCCTCTTTCAAGCATTGTACGAGTATCGCTTGTGATATAAGGCTCACACTCTGCACCGTTAATTACCAGATAATCAACAGGCTTGTCTGTGCTGAGCTTTACGTAGGTTGGGAAGCCTGCACCACCAAGACCTACAATACCACTCTTTTTTATAGCCTCTATAAACTCCTGCTTGCTGTTTACTACAGGAGGTGCGATGCTTTCATCGGGTGCCATTTCACCGTCTGACTCAATAGTAATTGCAGGAGCAAAATTACCATTTGAAACAAGTATATCCTGAACCTTTGTCACCTTACCTGAAACACTTGCGTAGACCGGTGAGGAAACGAACCCGTTCTGCTCTGCAATAAGTGTTCCAACCTTTACAAGGTCGCCAACCTTAACAACCGGTGTTGCAGGCTTACCTATATGCATTGCTGTTGGGATAGTCACAACAGAAGCTGTCATTCTCACAGATGGGCTTTCTGCCGTGTTTTTTCTGTGTGGAACTTTTATACCGTGAAGGGAAAAAGCCATATTAGAAACCTACCTTTCTGATAGATGATTTTAATAAAATAACAACAATAATATTAGCTTTTTTGTGCAATAATATTACAATCATCTTATTATATAATAATATATACCTATAAGTCAATTAAAGTTATTTTTTTCACAATTTATTTTTCTTGGCAAAAATGGCTACCAATTCCATAAAGAATCGGTAGCCCATAAATTCAGTCCTTATATATGCAACAAATATAGCATTTTTCTCTTTTTATATACACGTATTCCACATCTGCCCACAGAGTATTTGCCGTGCTCTGCATTGTATCTGCAAAATCCTCCTTATCGAAGTTGTATATTACAATGACAGCCATACCATCCTCTGCTTCCTTTATATACGAAGCAATTTTCGATGACATTCCACTTGCTTTTGCTGTGGAAAAAGTGCCGTCTATACGCATCAGATTTTCTGTACACGCCGGAACGTATTTTGCATACTCGTGAGAGTTTTGTTGCAATTCGTCAGAGAACCCGAACTGTGTAGCAGTCTGGATTTTATACTCCGTTTCATCCTGCTCATAGGTACCCTCGGTGCAATCTACGTTGTACCATTTGCCACCTACGCTCACACAATTCCAGGTATGCCCGGGCTCACCCTCAACGTCGGAATAGTAAAGCTTTTCAATACACTTTATTCCATTCATCTGACAAAGAAGGCTGTACATATTAGCAAAGCCGTCACAATTGGTTTTGCCCTTGAAAACTGCTGAATACAAATAATCCTCTGCTCCCGTAGCAGAGCTTACAGCCGAGCCTTTAGGTGTATCGTCCCCTGCAAAAATATTATCCGTATAATCCACGTTTCTTTCAACGTACTCGAAAATTTTCTTTGCCTTTTCTTCTTCTGTAGCTTGCCCGGTAAAATCAAATTCCACCTTTTCAAGCTCTGCAATAGCCTTATTTACTCTGTCTATACGCTTTTTGGAGAAGGTTTCGGTGCTCATTGAGAAGCCCTCAACGTCTTTTTCAACCTCAAAGCCGTAAAAGCTTCTGCTCATTGTGTAGCTGCTTAAATATTCTACATTTGACATATTTTGCTGAACAATAGCAGAATCGAGAGATAACAACGCAATAATATCCATTGGCTGTAAATCCTCTTCGTTTAGTATAGATTCATCGACAAAGGTGTAGATAAAATTATTATCCAGAGCGTATTGATACGCTTTATAAACCAGCTGCTCACGCTCATTAAGAGAAGCGTAGTAAACCTTGG
>JAZSJL010000122.1:0-1828 GCA_045534355.1 Acutalibacteraceae bacterium | reverse complement strand
TATTGTCTTCCTAAGACCGCTTGGCCTCCGACTTCTTTCGGTTTACTTTTATTATTTCTGCTCGGACATTACTACGTCTGACGGGGATATTTGGGTGTTTGTTGTTATGAGCTCTAATATCTGCAGTGAGGTTGTTTCGTTCAGCACACCCTTATGTACTATTACACGGGCGTTTTTCTCTGTTATGGTTACGTAGCATTCGCTGTTTATTTTTGCTTTTATTAACGCTTCCAGCTCATTTTCCATAGTAGAAATTTTTGTTATTTCCTCTATAGATGCAGTTATGTTTTTGGCTTCCTCTGTACCCTTACCTACTGCTTCCAGGGATTTATTAAGCTTATCTACAGCTTCATCGTTTTTCTTTTTTCTTTCATACTTCATTTCCTCAAAGCTTTGTACACTATCACCTGTGGCATTTACATATTTAGCCTCACCAAGATTCTGCACGTACTGTGGGTTTGTTGTATCATCTGTTGCAAGTGAGGTATCACCGGTGTAATACCAATTCACAAAAACTGCGGCACCCAGAGCCACCACCAGAACTGCTAAAATCAATTGCCTTCTTTTAAGTATAACGTTCATATAGATTCTCCTATCAATTCATTTTTATAACAGAAACGCTGGCACTGCTTATATCAAACAAAGCACAAACAGTTTCTGTAATTGCTTTTCTTACAGCCACGTTATCACCACCCTGGCAGATTACTGCCACACCTTTAATTTTTGGTTCAAAGACCTTAACCACCAGACATTCTTCAACTCCTGAGCCGTTTTTTATAATCACATACTCTTCATTAAAGCTTTTTTCCTGAGTTTCTTTGCCATTCTGCTCGTCTGTTTCGTAGGATTTTGCATATACGTTTTCGTAGTAGCTTTCAAGGGTAATCATAACCTTTACATCCCCTGCGCCGTCAATCCGGCGTATTACGGCTGCTAATTCCTTCTGAGTATTTTTTATGTACTGTGCAGAATATTGTGAGGTATCTGCTACAGACACCTTTTCATCGTCTGCATCAGACGTATTGCCAACTAACAACAATAAAAACAGAAGCACACCCGACACAATTAAATAGATGTTCTTTTTATTCAGCTTAAAGCTCTTTATTCTTTTTAAAAGCTCATTCATTTTTAACACCGACTTTTAAAATATCTTTGTACTCCTTTTCTATACCTTTTTCAATTTCAGGCAACAAGCCCTCGTACTGCTTATCAACTTCAACTTTAATTTCCTCGAAATATACTGTATTGCTTTCTTCATCAATTTCTGTAGATACATATATTTCATATTCCTCTATATTCAGATTTATGAGTGTATTTTTAACATTTGCATAAACCTCTTTCTCCATTAAGCTTGCTGTGTGCATAAGCGCATTGTAGTTACCCTCCTGGTTGCTAAAGCTTATATTGGGAGTATTGACATTAAAATCTATTTTGGATAGTGGGGCAAAGCAAATTGTAAGAATAACGAGTATTGTGCAGATTCTTACTGTTCTCTTCATTTTATCGGGGGTCAGGTACTCTACAAAGCCACCTAAAACGGAGCAAAAGGCGTAATTCAAAAAAACTGTTTTAATTATCTCTCTCATACTGCACTTCCCTTCACGGCAATGCATACTCCAACAGAAACTATAAAAACAGCAGTAAGTATGACTATTGTAGAAATAAGAAGTGTAAGCGCATCCTTTAATATACACATAAGACCAACAGCCTTATTTACACCTGTTGCTTGTGCAATATTAAGCGAAACCTCAAAAGCAAATACCCAACAAAACAGCTCCAATAATATTGGCAGAATAATTACTATTACAGTAATTATTCCAAAAGCACC
>JAZSJL010000324.1:0-1525 GCA_045534355.1 Acutalibacteraceae bacterium | reverse complement strand
AGCCTTAATATCTATAAGCTCCTCGGGTGTAACGCCGTACACCTCGTTTATTTTTGCTCTGTCATACACAACCGTGGTTGACTTACCCATTTTAGTTGTAGCAAGGAGAACATTAACGTTGTCCCTTACAAGCTGAAGGCTATCTCTGTCACCTGTTAAAATATAGCAGAAATCACCCGGTGCACAAGCGTTTGAAAGTGTACCTAAAATATCGTCTGCCTCATAGCCCGGCTTTTCTATAACTGATATACCAATAAGGGTGAGAAGCTCCTTAAGAGTAGGAAACTGCTCTATAAGCTCCTGTGGAGCAGGCTTACGTGTACCCTTATATTCGCCATACATTTCGTGACGGAAGGTTGGGTGGTGCACGTCGAATGCAACAGCAACTGAGTCAGGCTTATGCTCCTCCAAAAGACCTAAAAGTATATTCATAAAGCCGAATATACCGTTTGTGTATTTACCGTCTTTGGTGGTGAGCATACGTATGCCGTAAAATGCTCTGTTTAATATAGAGTTACCGTCAATTACAAGTACTTTCATAATTACCTCACAAATTGAGTGTTTCTAACGTTACAAAGTGATAGCTGTTTTGCTTAAGATAATTCTCTTCGCTTAAGGCTCTCAAACAGCCGAGAGCTGCAGCATCTGTTACGTTGCCCGGAATATGTACCTTTATGCCTGTGGCTTCCTCAATGTATTTATCCAGCCCATACATATTTGAAACGCCACCACAAAGGAATATACCATCGTCTGTAATATCCTTTACAAGCTCGGGTGGAGTTATTTCTAATACACCAACAATAACCTTACAGATTTCATCTATAATATCTCTTAAGGCATAGTTAATTTCCTGCGCTGTTACCTCAAAGAATTGTGGCATACCATCGGACATATCCTTACCCTTTGCAACGGCTGCAATTGCTTCATCTCGCACCTTTGCACCTGCAAGGGTATGCTTTAAATCCTGTGCCGTAAGGCGACCTACTGCCACACCTCGCACAGACTTAAGGTAATCCTTGATTTTTTTATCCATGGTATTGCCACCAACAGAAGCACTTTTAGCTACTGCAATACTGCCCATTGTAACAACAGCAACACTTGTAGTGCCTGCACCTATATTTACAATCATTGTGCCGTAGGGCTTATCTAACATAACGCCTATACCAAGGGCTGCTGCAAGTGGCTCCTCTATAAGAGTGGCTCTGCCTGCACCTGCACGGAGCACACAGCCTAAAATATTTCTCTTTTCAAGGTTGGTGATGCCTGCAGGCATAGTTGCAACTACGGTAGGCTTAAATATTTTATTTTTACAAATACGCTCTAAAAATACTCTTAAGAGCTTTTCGGTATTTTGGAGCTCGGAAACCCCACCACTTAATATTGGTTTAACAAGCTTTATTGCATCGGGGCAACGACCGGTCATCTCCAAAGCCTTGTTGCCCGTTTCAAGCACCTCGCCTGTTTCACGCTCAAGGGCTATTGCTGCAGGCTCACACAACACAACACCCAAGTCGGAGGCCAAGCG
>JAZSJL010000285.1:0-7041 GCA_045534355.1 Acutalibacteraceae bacterium | reverse complement strand
AAATACCGTTACCTTGCAACTTGCATTGGTAGTGCTATTGCAGGTCTTGGCGGTCTTCAGTATGTTATGGCCTATGCAAGCGGTGTTTGGTCTAATAATGCATTTGGTGATCGCGGCTGGATGGCTATAGCTTTGGTTATTTTTGCTCTTTGGAAGCCGTCTATTGCAATTGTTGGCTCGTTTGTTTTCGGCGCGCTTTGTAATGCAAATAACTATATTCAGGGTCTTGGTACCGAAACACAGGAGCTTTTCAAAATGCTCCCATATGTTGTTACAATTATCGTTCTTGTTATTACAAGCGCACGTAAGAAGAGAGAGCACCAGCCTCCACAGAGCCTTGGTCTTAACTACTTCCGTGAAGAGCGCTGAATAAACTTAAAATTAAATGCAAAAAAACAACTTCTGATTGTTCATCACAAATCAGAAGTTGTTTTATTTTTAAGATATTTAGTTTGATGCAATAGACATTGCTACTGTCTGAATCTTTTCTGTAGTGCCTGCAACAACTGTTGTAATAAGGCTTGCATCCTTTGAGGTTACCTCTTCATTGGTGATTGCCCTTGTTACTGTTGCTGTTGTGTCTGCAATCATATTAGTAGAGGCCTCCGGAATGGTCTGTAAGCCCTTTGAAGCATCACATACACATTTGAGTCCACTCTGGTAGTAAGAGCTCATTGTGTAGCCGTAGAAAGCCTTTACTGTATAGTAGTAGGTTGAGCCCTGTGCAGGTAATTTATCAATGTAGCTTGTTGTAGTACCCAACACAGCAATTCTGCTCCAGCTTTTAGCACCCTCTGCCTTGTGGTATACGTAGTAGCCCTTCGCACCTGCTACAGGCTTCCAGCTAAGCTTTACGCCACCTGATGTATATTGAGCGCCTGTTATATCAGGTGTGCTCACGCAACGGATAAGAAGTCCGTTTGAATCAAAGGAGCCGTATATCGCACCATTCATTGACCTTATGGTATATCTGTAATACGTACTGCTCTTAACGTTTGTATCTACAAATGACGTTGATTTTACTGTATCTAAGTATGACCAGCTTCTTTCGCCTGAAGCTCTGCGATATACTCTGTACTCTGTAGCACCCTTAACGCCTGACCAGGTAACCTTAAGTCCCTCATTAACGTTTACAAGGCTTGTAAGCTTTGGTGCGTCCAGGCACATCAATCTTTTACCGTTTGGCTCGTAGGTGCTTACACACGCACCCTTGAAGGCACGGATTCTGTAGCGATAGATATTTCCGCTTGAAACATCTTTATCTGTATATGTTGTTGTGTTTTTGTTCTTAATATCTGCTACTCTGTACCAGTTGCCGTCGTTAATCTGGCGATATACGTAGTAGCCGTCTGCCTTGGAGTTCTTTTCCCAGGTAACGACAAGATTATTGTTGGTGTTTGAGATTGTTTTAACCTTAACAACGCTTAAGTGCGAAACAGCAACACCGGGATAGTACTCGCTGAAAACACTACCCTTACAGGCTCTTACGGTGTAGATGTACTCAACACCATTTTCGGCTGTTGTATCTGTGTAGGTTGGAGACGTTGTGTTTGAAAGGAATTTCCAGTTAGAATTTTCCGTTCTCTTGTAAATTCTGTAGTAGGTTGCACCCTCAACCTCTGTCCACCTGAAATAAAGACCATCCTTAACATTGATTGTGCTTATAATTCTTGGTGGGTCAAGCTCTGTAGGCTCGCCGAGAACTGTCTCCTTATCGTACATACTGATTGAGTAGAAGGTCCAGCTTGAGGTACCACAATGTGGGTAGGTATATACTCTCTTTTTTCCGTTGTGGGCGTTGTTGTGTGAATACTCAACTGCAAAGCCCTGAGCATTTTCACCGTTGCAAAGAGAAACGTGTGTAAAATCCTTGCAAACGTTACAGTAGTAGAAAATAGGGTCGCCTGCTTTAAGCTTACCCTCGTTCTGAGACATTAAGATAGAACCATCTGTAATCTTTAGCTTGTATGACTTACCGTAGTTATTCTCAAGAAGTGCATTGTACAAATTAACAACACGGCGATTATAGGTCTCTGTAACACCACCTGCTGCCAAGCAGTCGGATACAAATTCTGCACAAAGGCCTTTACCATCGTTCCAATGGCGTGATGCGTAATTAAGTGCCTTCTCTCTGTTATAAAAAGTATTGATTGCGGCAGCGTCTGCCTTAACTGAAATAATCGAAAAAATAGTAAATGTAAGAATAACTGCCAAAACCAAAGATAGTAATCGTTTTGTCATAATTTCCTCCATAAATAATTACAATTTGTAACCACTTCGGGCAGTATACTACATTTTGTTATCATTTGTCAAGGTTTTTGGGCATTTTTTGTTACCAACAGCGCTCCCCACAACAAATGAAAAAGCTACAGAGCCCTCTAAATCAATAGATTCAGAGGACTCTGCTTTTTTAAAATTTTTACTTTTTCTGTATTACATTAATATAAGTAAGCCTACAAAAATATTGCAAACCCACAAATCAGCTTATTACTTCTGCACTTGTTTCGTTTTTAGCAATTGCTCTTTGCTTATCTCTCTCGTTCTGAATAAGAGCACGAAGCTTTGCAGGCATCCGGAAAAACTCTTCTTTAGTAAGACACTTTGTTTCAATCGGGTCAAGGTAGGTAACATAAACCGTACCTGCCGTTATATTTCCTGTTTCCTCAAGCCTTGCTCTTGTGCCTTCAATAAGCACAGGCACGATTTTCGCACCTGTTTCCATTGCAATTTTCATTGCACCACCACGGAATTCGCCTAACTCCCCTGTTTTGGAGCGTGTGCCCTCAGGGAATATTACAAGGCTTCTGCCGTCTGACACAGCCTCTATTGCATTCTGCAAGGATGAGTGTGCGCTTGTTTTATTCTTTCTGTCAACGAAAACGCAGTCTACAGCGTCCATCCACGATTTGAGAAACGGAATCTGGCCTAACTCCTTCTTCGCCATAAATATAGGTGAATTAGGTGCAGAAAGCACAATTGCAGGTATATCGAATGCACCTGCGTGGTTTGGTGTAAAAATCACAGCCTCATTTTGTGGTATCTTCTCCTGCCCCTGCACAACAAAATCCACGTCTGCCATATCAATAAGTGGCTTGAGCCAATCCTTGATTTCCTTATCAACTGTAGGTCTGTACTCCTGCCAGGGCATAGCTTTTTTCATTTCCTGCACCTGCTTAAGACGCTTTGTCCTTTGAACAAGTGAAGTGAAAAATTTTGTAAACCATTTGAGTGTTTTTATATCCATCTTCTTCACCTTTCACTAAAATAATTACCCATCTATTTTACCACCAAGAGAGAAAATTGCAAGATTATATAGTAAATATTGAAGATTTTTTTAAGTTGTGTTAAAATCTTTTTCGAGGTGTTTTTATGAACTTTGTTGCAGACAAGCTTTCAATTTATGCAAGTGCAGAGGTGAACCCGTTAGTTATTTCTCTTTTCAGTAAGGAATGGCAAAAACGCACAGGCTTTGCTCCTATTGTTGCCGAAAACGAGAAGGATGCAAAAATCGTTTTCTCTGTTGACCATACAATTGAAAATAATGATTTATTTGTTGTGGACTACTGTTCAGAGAAAATAATTTTTACTGCCAAAACTATTCGTGGTCTAATATTCGGCTACTCTCTACTTTTAAGAAAAACCACTTTCACAAACGGAAAAGTTATTCTCAAGGAAGATATATGTGGCACACACGCACCACACAAGCGCATAAGAGGCCATCAGATAGGCTACAGAACAACACCAAACACCTACGATGCATGGGATTACAACGATTATTTCAGGTGTCAGCTTGATTTAATGGCTTTTGGTGCAAACACCATTGAGCACAACGGCTCCCATGGTAAAGGCGAATTCAGAAACCGACTTATGAGATATGAGCAGAAGGAGTTTCTTATTGAAGCCTCACACCTTGCGCAAAAGGTTGATATGGACGTTTCCCTGTGGTATGCAAACGATGACAACCAAACCGAGGAGGAGGCAATAGCCGAAAGAGACAGGCTCTTTTCTCTTATGGAAAGGCTTGACTACTGCTTTGTACCCGGTGGCGACCCGGGTGATATGCAGGCAGATGATTTCATTAAGCGTTGCAAGTTGATTTCAAAAATATACAAAAATCATCACCCCGATGGTAAAATGCATATTTCTGCACAGGCACCCCACTCCCACCCTGACTGGGGAGAAATTTTCGTACGAGAGCTTTCAGCAGAGCCGGAGGAATTTGATGCAGTTATTATGGGCCCTAATCACGCCTACCCTATGCACCAATTAAGGGAGAAAATCCCTTCAAAATATCCTATAAGATTTTATCCCGATATAACACACAACTTAAGGTGCGAGTACCCCGTGAATTTCCAGCAGGACGATTGGCACTTTGCATTTTGCAACACCCTTTCAAGAGAAAGCGTAAACCCAAGACCCACAGAGCTTCGCACACTTTACAGGATTTTTGCACCATACACCATTGGTGGGGTAAGCTATTCCGAGGGTGTGCATGATGACGTAAACAAGGCAATATGGAGTGCCCTTGAATGGAATAAGGATGCCGACCTACGGGAAATTCTTTTGGACTATTCAAGATTTTTTATCTACGGTGTAGATGAAGAAGAGATTGCAGATATAATTTTCCTTATGGAAAAAAGCTGGCAGGGTGACCCTGTGGAAAATCCTTGCATTGACGTGGTTTACCACAAGCTCTGTGCTTTACTTTCAAGCCACCAATTCCTGGAAGAAAACTGGAGATTTATGCTTCTCTATTTCAGAGGCTGCTGCGATATGCTGGTTAAAATACGCCGAAGCTTTGAAATGAAGCTTTGCAGGGAAGCGATGCTTCATTTAAAGGAATATAACGTTTCTTCTGCCTTGGAGGAGCTCAACACACCATTCAACAATGAATATAACACCCTCAGGGAAACAATTACCCAAACTGCTGACAAGCTCTTTAAGCTTATTGGTATTCAGCTTGACGTTGAGCACTACTGTGCAGACGGCTGGGAGCGTGGTGCAGTATTGGATACAATCGACAACAACGTTTCCGACAGAGCATTTTTGATTTCAAAGCTACAAATGGTAAGCCCTGACCTGACAGACGAGGATAAATATCTCATAGATGCCCTTATAAACAGAAACGCAACAGCTACGGATGAGGTATATTACTCCGTAGCGCTCCATAACCTTAACACCTTAGGTGTTACACAAAACGGTGAATTCTATATGGACGTGCAGGGTGACAGACCATCTACAAAGGAAACACCTCTCCCAATGTCTATGACGAAGGTTTACGACCACTTCACCTTTGATGCTCGTTTTGGTGGCTTCCTGCCTGACACAGACTACGAACTAACCGTAGTCTACAAGGACAAAACCAAGGCTTCCGTTACAGAGCACACCATTTGTGCAAATGGTAAAATTATCTACAAGGGACCTCAATTCGGAGGCTGTAAAGGCAAACAGCTTGACAGAGCAATTCTTACTCCGGGATTCACGTCTGCCACCTACAGAATCGGTAGAGAAATATTCAATAATGGTGCACTTGAGCTTTGCATAAGTGAGCCAATAATGGGTGTAAACATCTGTGAGTTGTGGATAAAAAAAGTTAAAAATTGAATAAAACAATAAGAAATGACTGCTTTTTTCATATTTTTTTGTAATAATTTTGTAATAAATATTGAAAAAAGCAGTCTTTTTATGTTAAAATGAACGTGTATGGATTAATTCCACACATCAAATAATTTCAAAAAATGAGGGGTAAAGGCAAAACACTTTACAGCACATTCAAGAAAAATTACCCTATCTGAAGGTGGATAATATGATAAGAATTATTTGTCCGGATTGCAAAAACGCTTATTTAGAAAACAAAGAGGATTCCCTACTGTGTCCCTCTTGCCAAAGCACCTTTGCACAGAATGCTGAAAATCTCCTTTTAGGTATTCAATACTACAACGAGTGCGACTATGATAAGGCAAACGATTACCTTATGAAGTTCATTGTAAAAAACGGTGCCGAGCCTCGTGCTATTTTCTACAAAGCACTTTGCGACGGCTTCTGCTACGATGAGGACACTCTTTCAATTTCAGAGGTTTATGCAAAGCTTCTGGAAGCACTTAAGGATTTACCAAGGGAGCTTTTCCCACAGTATGTTGCTTTAGCCAACGATGAAGCCGAAAAGCTTGAAAAGGCAATTGCACAGAGCCACATATTCCTTTTTGTTGATGCAGATGCAGAAAAAATTAAAAAAGAGGTTTCTACCATCATCAATCTCCAAAATGAAGCAAAGGCATTCAGAGTAAAGCTCTATGCAATGGTAAACGAATACAACGAAACCTCCGATTCAGGCGTAATAAGTGCAAAATTCTCCGAGTGCTTCCTTGTTGAACCGGAGCTTGCCGCACAGGTTGGCGAAATGAAGTTCAGCAAAATCACGGAGAATATTGCTTCCCACACAGTATTCACAGGTATTCTTTCCACCGAAATCAAAAACCTTGAAATTTACTATCGCTGTATTGTTATGTTCTTTAAAAAGAACAGCGATAAATACAACTTCCTTTCCGAAAGCTCCAAGAAATTCACAGAGCTTTCCACACTCCTTGAGGAAGGCAACTACACATCTATCAAGGGCACGTCTGCCATAGGCGACAAGCTCAGAGTAGCAAGCTACGACTTCTTCCAGGACAGCCTTAAGGATAACGACGATGAATTCCAGACACAAACCCAAACGGTTGTAATCCTTGCTCCGGAGCCACAGGAGGAAGCTCCTGCCGAGGACGAGTTTGAGGACGTTTCATCTGTAGAGGAAGCGCCTCAGGCAAATGCAGAAGCTGTTGAAGATGAACCTACCGAGGTCACCCCTGAGGCAGAAGCAGAAGAAACAGATGATACACCGGCAGAGGAAGCAGAAACAGAGGCTAATGAGCCGGTTGAGAATGCTGAGGCTACTGAGGTGCCTTGCGAGGAAGCAGACGGCACAGAGACCGTTATAGAGGTTGTAGAGCCTGACGAGGAACCTGAAGCAGAGCCTATTGAAGAAGCTGTTGAGGAAGAAGA
>JAZSJL010000240.1:0-1807 GCA_045534355.1 Acutalibacteraceae bacterium | reverse complement strand
GCTTAATGCCTGTAATCTGAAAGAACTTGCTTTTAAATGAAAAGCGTAGTCCTGTAAATAAAAAGAAAATGAGCATGGGTATTCCCCATACAACACCACTTAAGGAATTTAAAAACGATTGCAAAATTTTCAATCCTTCTTTACAAAATAATAAATAAGATTATAATATATATATTATTTTTTTAGGAAGTTATGATTAAATGGTAAAGGACTTAACAACAGGCAAAAGCAGTAGGGTGCTTTTAAGCTTTACTCTGCCCTTGTTTATAAGTGTTATTTTTCAGCAGTTTTACAATATTGCAGATAGTGTTATTGCAGGTCGCTTTGCAGGAGAGGCGGCTCTTGCTGCTGTTGGTGCTTCATATCCTATAGTCAATTTATTTAATGCTGTTGCTTTCGGGTGCAACATAGGCTGTAGTGTTGTTATTTCTCAATACTTTGGGGCTAAGGAATACAAAAAGGTTAAAACCTCAGCCTCTACGTCACTTGTAGCAAGTTTGGCTTTAAGTGGTCTGCTTACCGTTTTGGGTATAGCCTTCACACCAACACTAATGCGATTGATTAATACCCCCGAAAATATTTTTGATGACTCATCAATGTACCTGTCTATTTATATAGGTGGCTTTGTGTTCTTATTTATTTATAATATTGCTAACGGTATTTTTACCTCCTTGGGGGATTCTAAAACCTCTCTGTACTTTTTGATATTCTCGTCTGTGCTCAATGTAATTCTTGACTACGTTGCAGTCGTTAAGCTGGAAATGGGGGTTAGAGGCGTTGCCTGGGCAACCTTTATTGCACAAGGAATAGCCTGTGTGCTTTCGGTTATAACTCTTTTTAGAAGGATTTCAAAGCTAAAAACAGAAGGCAGAGTAGCCTTGTTTTCAACCAATATTTTAATTAAGATAGCTCGTATCTCTATACCAAGTGTGCTTCAGCAGAGCTTTGTTTCCGTAGGTAACGTATTTATACAAAAATTAATAAACGGATTTGGTTCAGCAGTTATTGCAGGCTTCTCAGCAGCAATGAAGCTAAATACCTTCACCATAAATGCTTTGTATACCTTTGGTAACGGAGTATCAAGCTTTACAGCACAGAACGTAGGGGCAAATAAACGGGATAGAATTAAAGAGGGTATGAAATACGGCTCCGTAATGGCAATTGCCACAGGCTGTGTTTTTGCAGTAGTTTACTTCACTTTCAATGAATCGCTTATTCGCATTTTTATGGATTCTACAGGTAGTGTGGAAGCAATTAGTACAGGTGTTGATTTTTTGCGTACAGTATCACTTTTCTACTGCTTTATTGGTGTAAAGCTCGTTGGTGATGGTATTTTAAGAGGTATGGGCTCTATGAAGCTTTTTATGGTAGCCACCTTCACAGATCTTATTCTGCGTGTTATATTGGCATACGTGCTATCACCCTTTATGGGGCCACAGGGTATATGGACCTCCTGGCCAATAGGCTGGTGCGTAGCAACGGTTTTATCAATAGTGTTTTATATTAAGGTAACAAAAACGCCATCAATCAGAAAAACCTGATTGATGGCGTTAGCCTTTGTTTTTCAATTCTGCTTTCTTACAATCCTGTATTCGTCATCAGCTCTGAAATAAGGACAGGCATCGTTGGATGAAGTAAGAAATTTAAGGTATTCGTCCTCATCTAACTCAATATCGCAGAAGTATTCCTCCAGGAACTCGTCGTATCTGTAATTTTCACACATTTCACACATTGACATAGCGTTACCTCATTTGTGATATTTTCCGTTGTTGTTAATTTGAAAGGCTCTGTATATCTGTTCAAGGAG
>JAZSJL010000349.1:0-4374 GCA_045534355.1 Acutalibacteraceae bacterium | reverse complement strand
TGAAGGACAGAGGCGAGGAGCCAAATCCCTGGAGCTATAACACACGTATTCACGAGTATGGTCACACCTGGCAATGCCTTCTTTTAGGGCCTCTTTACTACGTAGTAGTTGCGATACCGTCCTTCATATGGTGCAACGTGTTTGAGGGCTACAGAAAGAAAAATAATATTTCTTACTATAAGCTCTATTGCGAGGCTTGGGCAAATGCCTGGGGTCAAAAGGCTACAAAGCTTAAAATGGTTGATACAGGTAAATAAGAAAAAGGTTGAGTCAATTGTGGCTCAACCTTTTGGTATCTTTAAATTTGAAATTTAACGTACGTTCTGTCATCAAAGGAGAGGGCACCCTCTTTGATTCCTTTTGTGGATTTATAGTTTTTGTAGCATAATGGGTTTTCCGAAAGCTCTTTTTCTAAAAGAAGCTCACTTTCAGCCAGCGTATCGCATAGGAAGGGGTAGCCGTCACTTGCAAGTACAACTGTATCACCCGAATTCACTTTGTATTTTATAATAAATTCATCAGGGACGTGTGTGCCGTTTATAACACCGTATCCCAGCTTGCAAAGGGTGTTTGCATATTTTTGTTGCTCTTTGATTTGGGGCAAAATATATTCTCTGCCCGTATCGTTTTTGAAGAAATCTTGTTCGGATGCACCATTCTCAATAGCCTTTTTAATAAAATCTGTTCTTTTTTGAGAAAGCAGAGCATCAATTTCCTTTTCGTGCAGGTGCTTTTCTCCGTTTATAATGCAAGGGCAGTCACCAACGCTCCATATTTCCTTGTGGAAACGGCTGTATATAATTACCCCTGCAGCAGCAGAGCCCATTTCTTCACCCTCGCTATAAAGCGAGGCAACAGATTTCGTTAAAAGACCTATAGCCACCTTGTCAGTAATATCCTCGGAGAAGCTCTCTATAGCCTTGCCAATAACCCGGGCAGCAGCAACGCCACCTGTTTTACCATTCCAGGTGCGTGTGCTTTTGGAGGTTACACCATCTATAACTGCTATAAAGTGGTCTGTAATAACTAACCTGTCCTCGCAAAGGGCTTGGTCTTTACTTTTACCTTTAATGAAGCTTTCTATGATTTTCATTTTTCCCTCTTAAAAAAGCACCCTTTATATTCTAAAGGGTGCCGTGTTTTTATACTAATTCTAAATAATGGTGCTCTGTTGTAATGTTACCCTGTGAATTGATTGTGAGTGTAGTACCACCCGTCATACCTTCTTCGAAGTAACATCCCTCACCAAGCTTTAAGCCGTATGTAAGGCGAATACCCTCGTAAACAATAGATGAAGAGTTAACGTGGTCGTGGCCGACAATTATATTTTTTGTGCTACCAAGCTCTTTGCAAAGATCAAAGAAGCCATTATCTACAGGTGCACTGCAAACCCATTCGCTGTTTTTACCGAAGGAGGTTTCTGCATATTCCGGACGGAAGGCCTGTGCTTCTTCGTCCCAAGCATTATCCCATGCATATCTGTACTGGATAACAGGGATGTGCATAAAGCAGGTGCTTTCAATAACCTTGCCCTCTTGCTCTGCAATGCCTTTAACAGCCCACTTGTACCAGTTCATCTGGAGTGGCCAAAGGTGGTCGTATTCATCCTCTAAAACTGTGCCGCCATCCAAGGTGTAATCTCTGTTTGAGTGAGTGTCAAGCATAAACAGGGTGTGAATAATTTCACCGTTTTCTGTAACGTTGATGATATAGTTACCATAGCCCATGTTTTCAGGACCAAACTGGAATAAGCAGTTCTCTGCCTGAGTGAAAAGCTCTGCTGCCCAGAATTCACTTACGCAGCCCTGACCGTCGTGGTTACCCATTACAGGTGCCCAAGGAATGTCGAAGGAGTCGATATAGTTTATAAGCTCCATATATGCAACTGTACCCCAAGCATTGTCGCCTGTGAGAGTGATAAGGTCTGGCTGGGTTTTCTCAATAAGAGAAGCAATCATATTGTTCGCACGAATACCGATATCACCAAAAACCTCATCCTCGCTAAGCTGAACATCTGTAAGGTTGAGGATAACGAAATCCTTTGAAGGATCCTTCTCAATAACTGTGTATGCAGATTCAGTAAATTCTGTTTTGAGATTCCATTTTGTGAAATATGATGCTTCACCACCGGCATTCCAGAAATTGTTGATTGGTGCCATAAACTGTAAAAAAGACATCATAAACGCAATAATCATCTTAATAATTGCCATTGTAAATACCTCCATAATTTTCCTGAAAAGATAAATGGTATTATATCATACATTAACTATAGTTGCAAGTTTAATTATAGAATCTCACTTGTTTCGATTTTTGTTATTTTTGTGCTGTTAAGACAGCAGTCTGTGTTGTTGCTGTGGTAGTATGCCAGAAGAAAACCATTCTTGCACTCTGTAATGGCAGGGTAGCAGTAGCCGTTATTCAAATCATCCTCGATATAGTAAAGCTTTTCTTGAGAGAATTCTGTATCGCCACTACAATTAACTGCCATTACGTATGGTGTGCGACCCCAGAATTCTTTTTCATCATCCCTTAAAACGTGCTCGGGTATGGGATTGAATATTGCAAGAGCTGCTCCTTGTGCTTTTTTTACAAGCATTGGTGAGCAGGGTGAGGAGAAAAATATATTTGGCTCTGGCGCACTCCAGCTGATACCACCATCACTTGAAAAGGCTTCAAACTGACAGCCGATACCGGTGCGTATGTAGCACCACAGAGAACCGTCCTTCTTTTCAAAAATCCCGGGCTCCTGAAGTCCGTTTTTGTCGTGCGGGAAAGGTAGTTTTAGTACTGTGGGTGAGTCTTTCCAGGAAAATCCGTCATCATCCGAATATACGAAAAGAAGCTCACCCGGCATAAAGCCTCTGTGTGCCGTATGAATGGTGTGCCTTGCAAGAGGAAGAATTATTCTTCCTGTGGAAAGGTATACGGCTCTGTCGTTATTTAATATGTAGTAGTCATCGGGTAAAATACCACCTATACAGCTTACAGGCTTACTCCAAGTTGTGCCATCATCACTAGAACGTGAAAGCACAATATCATCTGTGCCGTCTGTATTTTTGGTTATGTAAAAAGCACCTATGTCACCGTTCGCCATTCTTAAGAAAGATAGGCTCATAATGTTCACGGCGTCTGCAGGTTTTTCGAAAAGTACAAAGCTCTCACAGAAGTTTTCGCCTTCATCGTGTGATATTGTTGCGCAAATGTGAGCAACGTCCTCATCCTCTCTGCCACAGCTGTTAAACTCTGTGTAGCCGAAAAGAATATCACCATTTTTCAGGCGTATAAAGGAACCCTCACCGTTTCTTGAAACGTTTTGCGAGGCTGCGATAAAATGTACTTGTTTGCCAATTTTTTTAAAATTCATTTCATTTTTGTCCTTAATGTGTTAAGATGTAACTAATAATAACACATTTTACCATCGTTGTAAATTCGGAGTTGAGATTATGCGATTTATAGTTGACCACGATTTTCATATCCATTCAACAATATCACCCTGCTGTCACGATGAAAAGCAGACGCCACAGGCTATACTTGACTACGGCATAAAAAACGGGTATAGAAAAATATGTCTTACAAATCACCTGTGGGATGAAGCTGTTGAAAGCGAAGCTCAGTGGCACGAGGGTCAAAGGTTTTCCTGTCTGTGCTCAGCCTTACCCCTGCCACAGGCAGAGGAAATAGAATTTCTCTTTGGTGCTGAAGCAGATATGGATTATAACTTCGTTTTGGGCGTAGGGGAAAAGGCGTTGGAAAAATTAGATTTCATAACAGTACCTACTACACATATGCACCTTGCGGGAAATACCGTACGAGAAAAAATTCAGACTCCCGAGGAGGCTGTGCCTCTTTGGTTCCAGCGACTTTATAAGCTTTTGGAGAAGGATTTGCCCTGGCACAAAATCGGTATAGCACACCTTACCTGTGGCCATATTCTTAAGGGTAAAACAGCAGAGGTTGTAAAGCTTCTGCCCGAAAATGAGCTGTATAACGTATTTTCACTTTGTGCACAAAAGGGTGTGGGCATAGAGCTTAACGTAAAAACTCTCGCAATGAGTGAGGAAGAAAAAGCTATTATTATGAAGCCGTATTTTATAGCTAAGGACTGTGGCTGTAAATTTTACCTTGGCAGCGATGCCCATAGGGTAGATGCTCTACAAGAAGCGAAAGAGAATTTTGAGAACATTGTAACGTTATTGGGGCTTGAGGAAAAAGACAAGTTTCCATTTGTGAAAAGAGCGTAAAACAGCAATTTGCCAAAAATTTAAAAGAAAAATTTGTTGACAAAAACCAATTTTTTGATATAATATTTAGCGTGATAGTTCAAAACTGTCACCTGCAAAGACTCAGCTTTTGTGGAAAGTCTGTCAGGGAGAA
>JAZSJL010000274.1:0-3447 GCA_045534355.1 Acutalibacteraceae bacterium | reverse complement strand
CCGTTTTTACCGTGGTCTGTGGGAGCGAGCTGTGCTACTGAGAATGTGAGGTTGAATGCTTCGCTTTCGCCCCATACATTGCCTTCTTCCCAATCGCCCTTATGAGGCATAAATGCATAACGGAATGTGCTCTTGCCGATTGACTGTGAGCCCTTGTCAAGTCCGCTGTAGTCCTGCATATCTGATGTAACGCAGATACGAAGGGGGAAGCAACGAAGAAGTGAAAGATACATTGTGTTGCATTCGTCATCGTCGGCCTCGTAAGCCTTAAGACCTGTGTTGAGGAGAGCAACACCGAGCTTTCCGTCTGAAAGGTCTACGAAGGAGTTCATTGGGTGTTCTGTCATTGGTGGCTCATCGTAGAGTGAGTAGTCAGGTGCAGCAATTGGTCTTGAAACTACGTCGAACTGACCCTGTGAATCTGCGTGAGTTGCCTTGATGCCTGTTGGGAAGCCAACCTGTAAGTAGTGGTCCTCACAACGGTTGTTGATTGTTGTTTCAATTTCAACAAACTTTGCACCCTTGCGAAGTGTTACGAGGCTTTCAATGTCAACAGGGAGCTTGTGCTCACTTCTTGATTTCTCATCGAAGGCTCTCTTTTCAGGGAGAAGCCAACGCATTGTAACCTTGAAGGTTGTTTCAAATTCACCCTGACGGAGAAGTGTAACGTTTGCCTGCTCACCGAGAGTTGTAAAGGTTTCGTCAATTTCAGGAGCAACGTGCTGCCATGGGTTACCGATTTCACCACTATCCTTGAAGTAGCCGAGATTCTTATACTCTCTGCCTGTAGCCTTGTCAACAACGTTAAATGTACCGTTATGGTTGAAGGAAACCTTAAGGAATTCATTTTCCATAACATTTGTTGTTTTAACAAGTGTAACGGGAGTTGTTGCTCTCACGTTGTAGAGTGGTGTAATCTTAAGTGTCTTGTAGCCCATTGCAGGGATATTTGAAACCTCTGCTGCAATCAGGTACTGCTTTGTGTGAAGCACGTTTGCAGTATCGTTTGGATTCTGTATAATCTGTGCATTATTCTTGTTTGAGGTGAGGATCTGGTACTTGATAACTGTGCCGTCATCGTCTGTAAGACGGAAGCTGTCTGCCTTCCACTCTGCAGGGATTTCTACTCTGAGGTTAACAGTTTCAGTTCTCTTGAACGGTGCCGGGTTGAAGATTACAACAGCAGCATCGTCACGGTTGAAGCCCTTAAGGTCAATATCGCCTGCAATATCCATAAATGCACGCTCAAATACGCACATTGAAAGCTCTCTTGACTGCCTGTATCTTGTCATAACGTCCTCATACACAACGTCACGTCCGCAAGCACCGATACTGTCGTGGCCATGGTTCTGAAGGAGGTAGTTGTATGAAAGGTCAATAAAGCCCTGTGGATAAGGTGCACCTGAAAGAGATGCAAATACAGCCATTGGCTCTGCGTAGTTGATAAGTCGTCTTTCTGTATCGAAGTTTTCCTGCTTGATGTAGGTTCTTGCAGAAAGAATCCAGCCACAAAGCTCACTTACGCTACCCTTTGTGTATGGGTCACGCATTTCGCCCTTAAGAACAGGTGAGCTTGGGTCGAAGTTGTCAATAATTCCCTGCTCCATTTCACGGAGTGTGCTGTGGAATACGTCTGCCTCAGGGAGAGAGGCGTCAAGGTCTCTTACAAGGTCAACCTCACGTATGTCAGGACAGGAGGAATCGTGACCTATTGACCAGAAACGGTGGTTTGTTGACCAGTCACCATCCTGCTCTCTCATTGCCTGCTCTGCACGAGCCTGAACGTTCTCCTTGTGGTACTCGAAGAATGGGTGTGTGTACTGGTAGTCCAATCTCCAGTCACGGTCAATGAGCTTAAATACACCGTTGTTGTCGTTCCACTTCATATCACGATTGTTTTCGTCTGTTTGATTAAAGTAAACAGGACGCTGAACAACATACCAGATGTTGTAACGAGGTCTTTTTGCGAGTCTTGAAGCAAAAATGCGAGTGCCGTCAGGGCTCTCCCAATAGAACTCTGACTTTGGAGCCTTGTATTCGTTGATACCTCTGTAGAAGGAGGCAAAGTTGATGCCGAAGCCGGCGTAAATCTGTGGAAGCTGTGAAATCTGACCCCAACCGAAGGGTGAGTAGCCTGTCTTGCTGATGCCACCCATTTCTCTGCCTATCTTGTGACCTAAAAGAAGGTTACGGATAAGTGCCTCGGAGCCGACAGTAAATTCATCAGGAAGGCAGAACCAAGGACCAACAGCAATACGACCTTCCTTTATGTACTTCTGAAGCTTTTCCTTTTTCTCAGGGTATGCCTCAAGGTAATCCTGAATAGGCATTGTCTGCGAGTCAAGGTGGAAGTGTCTGTAGTCAGGGTTCTTGTCAAGAATATCAAGAAGCATATCAATCATATAGCCAAGCATATACTGAGTTCTTCTTGCAGAGAAGCGCCATTCTCTGTCCCAATGGGTGTTGGATATAAAATGGCATTGGATTTTATCTTTGTTTTCCATAATATATTTCTCCTTTTAGTGTTTTATCCTTTAATAATTTTCATTATCTCTTCAAAGTTCTGGCAGAAGTGTGTACAAACAGCCTTTGTGCCACTTGATTCGATATTACCACCTGCAATACCGATTGTGGAGTAGCCTGCAAGTCTTACAGAGCAAGCACCTGCACCACTGTCCTCAATACCAACAACACGGCTTCTGTCGGCAAATGCCTCGCCAAGACCAACAATAGAGGTTTCGCTGTAGAGCCAAGGGTGTGGCTTTGGTGAAAGCTCACCGAGTGTGCCTACGCTACCCTTGCGAAGCGGGAAGCCTGCAGAAATAATTGCATCGTAGAAATCCTTTGGGTCGCCCATACCAAGTGTTTTGAAGGCTGAAAGGATTTCGGGCCAAGCCTTTTCATAAAGACCGGAGGTAACAAGACCAATCTTGATTCCCATATCCTTAAGCTCAAGAAGGAAATCCTTAACACCCTCTGTAGGAGTGAAGGCACCATCCTTGCCTCTGCCTGCCATAATCTCTTCCATTTCTCTGTGTGTGTGCTCAAAGTAGAAGTTACGAGCCTTTTCAAGAGATTCACCCGGGCAGTATTTATCAATACAATACTGAAGGTGCTCTGAAACTGAATGACCTGAAACAAACGGAAGGTCAGCATCCTCAAGCTGGAATTTAGGATTGCCGAGCATACTTGCTGTGCTCATTTCAATAATCCAAACCCAGAAATCCTCGCTGCGCACGGTTGTACCGTCAAGGTCCATAAGCACTGCGTTTAAAGGGTACTCTGTTTTAACAGGGTGAACAGGGTAGTAAACAGGGTAGGCAATAGCAGATTTTACACAAGCAAGTGAGTGTGTGCCGAATGACACAAATTCAACCTTTTGGTCGCCAGTTGCAACAACAAATTCAACACCGTTTTTACCTGCTACAAATTTACCGTCTTCAGTAG
>JAZSJL010000030.1:0-4351 GCA_045534355.1 Acutalibacteraceae bacterium | reverse complement strand
CAATATCAATCTGTTCAATATTCTTTAAGATCTTTGTAACTTGCATAAGAACGGCGCGCTTAGCGTCGGGCAAGTCAATCTGTGTCACGTCACCGGTTACAACAACTTTGGAATTAAAGCCCATTCTTGTTAAGAACATTTTCATTTGCTCGGGTGTTGTATTCTGCGCCTCGTCAAGGATTATGAAGCTGTCATCAAGCGTTCTGCCTCGCATATATGCAAGGGGGGCTACCTCTATATTTCCTCTTTCCAAATATTTGTTGAAATTTTCTGCTCCAAGCATATCGAAAAGAGCATCGTATAGTGGTCTTAAATAAGGATCAACCTTGCTCTGTAAATCACCCGGAAGGAAGCCAAGCTTTTCGCCTGCCTCTACAGCAGGTCTTGTAAGAATTATTCTGTTGACCTCTTTTGCTCTGAAGGCGTTTACAGCCATTGCAACTGCAAGGTAGGTTTTACCTGTACCTGCAGGACCCACACCGATTACAATAGTGTTGTTCTTTATGGATTCAACATATTTTTTCTGACCGAGAGTTTTGGGCTTTACGGGCTTACCCTTGCTTGTGATACAGATGCAATCCCCTGACATAGAGGATATTTTATCTTCATTCCCCTCGCTGACGAGAGAGATTACGTATCTTACGTTTTGCTCGTTGAGAGCCTCGCCTCTGTTGAGCAAAAGCAAAAGACCGTTTATTGCCTTGCAAGCCTTTGCCACGTTTTCAGGCTCACCACTGATTTTTATATCTGACCCTCGGCTTATAACGTCAACATTAAACGCCTTTCTTATAAGCAAAATATTTTCATCGAAGCTACCGAAAAGGCTTACTGCCTGTTCCATTCTGTCAACATTGATTATCTGTTCCGACTTAATTACCCTCTTCGCATTTAAATTATTCAAATCTTAAAGTAACATAATATACTATCAATTAATAGTATATCACTATTTTTGTAAATGTCTACTAAAATTTTCAAAATATTTTGTGAAAAGGTATCAGTTTTTATTCAACATCAATCTTCTTTTCAAGAGCTATATCTTCAATACACACAATTTCTGTAGAAACGCCCACGCTTTCACCCTGCAAAGAGTAGGAATACCTTACTTTTTCAAGCTCTGCACCATCGTATTGATTGCGCTTAATTTTAACAGCTTCATACAAGCAATCCAGCATTTTTTGCTCTTGTGAAAATTGAGATTTTTGTTCTTGTGTATTAAAACAATCAACTCTTGTTATACCTACGGGAAGCTGTTCATTGTTTCCCATAAGATAAACTGTTGTATCACTTTTTAATTCACCCGTAACCTTCCCTAACGGAAAATTAATACCGAAAAACATAGGCTTATAAACAACCTTTGCTTGGGACGTCACAAGCAATTCAGTTTCTTCTTTGCTTCCTATGGTGTGCTTATTTTTTGTTCTTGCCAAAACTCTGCCTCTTGCATGAACAAAGCTTTCTGTACCATCGCCATTGACTACTACACCTGAAATAAGCAACGAGCCCTCTGCCACGTTTTCTCCTACCTTAACCTTGTTTACACCCTCGTTTCCATCCACGAGGACAATCTCACCACTTTTTTTGGCAACAACGTTTGTGATTAAATCATTATCAACAATCGGCAACGCCTTACGTGCATAGCTATACTCTATCTGTGCCTTGCAACCAAAAATATTGAGAGAAACCCATGATAATTCCGGAAAGGTATCGAGAAGCTGTTGCTGTACCTGTGGAATATCTATTTTTGACTTTCTTGCACCAATTTTCACACCTATTTGCGCTACTTTCTCTGTAAAGCCATTTATCTTTACATCGTCATTCGAAACAATTTCCACTCGCCAAATCAATGTACTCATATAAAGAATAGTGATGGCTACAGCCAAAACACCAAAAAACACGCCAAGCCTATATTTATGAAGGGTCACGAAGCTTGGAAGTCCTCGTTTTTTTATTATTTTTATCTCCATTCCAGCTTTAGTGGAAGCAATATTTATGCGTTTAAAGTCTGATTCGCTTGTAAAGGCAATTACCTTTACCCCTTCTCTTTTCACGTTCCAGAGAACTATTGAATTCATTTTGCACAAATTTAGAAATCTTTCGGCAAAACCACCTGTTGCTTCAAAAATAACGTAGCCCTGAAGCAGTCTTAAAAGTTTAATCACATAGCTACCCTCCCTTACAAAAACTCTAATGACGTGATAACACCTTTTATATCCGTCTGGTCAAAAACGAAGGAATCTACCACAAGCTGTTCACCAAGTATTTTAAGCTTACGCTCTCCTAAATCTAAAACAATGCTTTCATCGTTATAATCTATTACCCCCTTGCAATCGAAAATCAACACACGTTTATCTGAGTACAGCTCGATAACTGCACCACCGGTATCCACCTCTATATTTTTTAATTTACCGAACTTCACATAATCACCTCTTATGTATATTCCTATGCGTGATGCTCATAAATTATAAGGGGTGGTAGTATGAAGAGTCAGCGTAAGGCTTTTTACATAAGGCATTTTTCTAAAATTATTCTTGCTTTGTGCGCAGGTGCCACAATTATCATTTATCCCACAGAATTTGCAAACGGCGTAAAAAATGGTATAGCGCTTTGTGGCGAGAGCGTTATACCTGCCCTATTTCCTTTCATGGTAATTTCCACATATTTAGCCGATAACCCTGCAATGCAAGAAATATTCAGCCTGTTTCATAAATTCTCAAAAAAGCTGTTTAATATTAGTGGGGTCGGGCTTGTTGCACCCATCACAGGTATGCTGGGTGGCTACCCTATAGGTGCACAGGCAGTTGCACGTCTTTTTGAAGGCAACCTTATTTCACAGGATGACGCCCACAGATTGTTGTGCTGGAGCATAAACCCAAGTCCCACGTTTGTGATTACCTTCATAGGAAAATTCTTAATAGGGAACACTATTTCTGGGGCTATAATATATGCATCAAACATACTTGCCTCTCTCACTATCGGAATATTTGTCAGATTTTTAGCTGACAGTGATGAAGAAATTGTTTTCACAAAAAGGCATATTGAAAGAAGAAATATTTTTGTAAATTCCGTTGCCGTATCCTGCAAGGCTATGCTTTTCATATGTGGATGGGTGTTGTTGTTTTCAGCATTCTCCAACGGAGTTAACAGTCTTATAAAAAACGAGGCTATTAATATATTTTTGAAAACCATCTCCGAGGTCAGCGTAGGCTGTAATGTTGCCGTACAGGAGGGACTTTCTCTGCCTGTGATATGTGCTCTTATCGGTTTCGGTGGCTTTGCAGTTATTTTTCAGATTGCACCTTACCTTGAAAAATGTAATTTTAAGCTTAAGTATTTCATTTGCTGGCGATTAATTATTGCTTCATTAAGTGCTTTTTATTGCACAAGGCTTATAGCGCTATTCCCAAATGCTGTTTTTACCCTCCAAAATCTTACACACAGCTATTCTCCTGAAATCACACACACTCCAATTATCTCAATTATTTTAATATTCACCTGCACTCTTTTGGTTTTTGAGGTTGATAACAAACGAAAAATATGCTAAAATGAAAATCAGAAGCATAAAAGTCATGGGATGTGAACAAAATGTCGCTTAAATTATTCAAGGGCAATATTGAGCCACAGTGTGCATATTGCGAATTTGCTGAAATTAGGCAAGGCGCAGAGGTTGCTGTATGCAGAAAAATCGGTGGAATTATGCAATTACACTCAAAATGCAAAAAATTTAAATATGACCCTCTTAAAAGAAAGCCTAAAACTGCATCCTTCACACCTGATTTTTCCAAAGAGGACTTCCGGCTATGACCACATTCTGTTTTTGCAATGTGGTCTTTTAATTTTTGTGAAATGTTACAAAATGTGCTAAAATTATACATATAAATTTTAAACTTAAATTTTGTCGTTTAGTCTTGAAATAGGCAGTAATTATTAGTACAATATTAAATATAAAAAATATGCGGAGGTTATGAGCGTGGCAGATGCATTCGGTATTCCAAACACTATTCCAGTTGGTCCTTTAGGTATTATCGCAACACCCGGTTGCGAGGAGCTTGCCTCAAAGATCAACAACTATCTCACATCCTGGAGAAACGAGAGAGAAAGTGAGCATAAAGACACTATCGCTTTCTACGGTTACCAAAGAGATTCATTTATCATTAACGCAGATTTCACAAGATTCGGTTCAGGTGAAGGTAAATGTGTGCTTCACGAAACAGTTCGTGGCTATGATATGTTTATCATCTGCGATTGCTTCAACCATGGTATAACCTACGATATGTATGGCTATAAAAACCACTACTCACCCGTCGAGCACTATGCTAACCTCAAGAGAGCTATTTCAGCTGTTGAGGGTAAG
>JAZSJL010000094.1:0-2881 GCA_045534355.1 Acutalibacteraceae bacterium | reverse complement strand
AAATTCTTTTATATGTTCACTCTGCATTTCTTCATTTGAAAAGAATTGCATTTTTGCAGGTGTTTCGGAAAGCTCGCAGGTAAAATATAAATCGTAAGAAATTCCGGCATGACCGTGACCGAAACCTCCGCCCTTCGGTGTGCATATGATTTTACCTTCAACAGTATTTTCGTTAACTATTTTAATTTCTTCAAAATCTGCTTTACCACCGATTCTGCGAGAAAAATTCATTATAATTTTTGCGTTTTCGTTTTGTGGATATGTAAATCTTAATATACCACTGTGAACATTCGCTGTAGCTTCTGCTAAAATATTGTAACGGTCTAATTTTACGGAGTAGTAGCCTGCTTCTGTTTTTTCGCTGTCGTGAGAAAATTCCGATTTCCAGCCATTTTTACCCTTTTTAAATTCAACATGACTGTTACTACCACTTCTTAAATCCGGTTCACCCGTAACAGGCATAATCTGGATATTACCCAAATCGCCGTACCAGCCTATACCACTCATATGGTTGAAGCTGAAACCTTCTATCGTGTTATC
The DNA here is from genome assembly GCA_045534355.1 of Acutalibacteraceae bacterium. Classification (GTDB taxonomy): domain Bacteria; phylum Bacillota; class Clostridia; order Oscillospirales; family Acutalibacteraceae; genus DTU089. Next base: position 2,341 of record JAZSJL010000094.1, on the reverse strand, counting down.
GCAATAGTTGTAGCCATTACCGTTGTCGCCACCCGTTACTGTATCCGGTGAAAGCTGCACCATACCACCGGGAACAGCAGCTCCCGGATATGTTTTACCACCACCATGATAACTTTCTGCTTGACCGTCCGCAACGGTACCAATCATTGCATCAACATATTTTGTCTTATCCATAAAATCACCATAAAAAATCCTTTGTAACCAGGTTATATACAGTTGCTCAGTTCTATTGTTTCTCCTGCTGAAAGTTCTGTTTTCAGGCAGTTCTCTTCGATAGTATAGGGCTTATTTGCTTTGAGATTTTCTGTTTTATTATTTAATTTGATTTTTAATATGCAGTCATTGCCTGCTGTTACTACTGCATTTTTAAGGATTGAATTCTCCCAAGAAATATCAAAGGTCAGATTACCTCTTGCCCTGATACCCTTAACAGAACCCTTTTTCCAGTCATTGGGCAAAGCAGGTAAAAGCTCTGTAACCCTTTTGTCAGGAGAGCCAAGATGGCTTTGAAGAAGCATTTCGGTAATAGCTGCAACACCTCCGAAGTTACCGTCAATCTGGAACGGAGGATGAATGTCAAAAAGGTTGTTTGCAGTACATTTTTCGAGTAAATATTTAAGATGCTTATATGCATTTTCACCGTCTTTAAGTCGGGTATAGAAGCAAATTGTCCAGGCTCTTGACCAACCTGTTGAACCACCACCATTTTCAATTCTGCGAGCAATGGTTCTTTTGGCTGCATCATAGATTTCCGGATTGCTTTCGTTAATCTGATCACCCGGAAAAAGTCCGAAAAGATGGGAGATATGGCGATGTCCCGGATCAGTTTCCTCATAATCTTTAATCCATTCACGTATTGTTCCGTAACGCTCGCTTATTTCCATGGGTGGGAGCTTTTTCAGAACATCAAAAAGAGATTTTGAAAACTCTTCATCCTTGTTAAGGACCTTGCAAGCGTAAGCAGCACGTGTAAAAAGAGCGTGGATAATCTGAAAATCTATTGTTGCTCCCTCGGTAAACATACTTTCCTGCTTTTCACCGTTAGAATCAATATAATAAAATTCATTTTCGGGAGAGTTTGACGGAGAAGTGATAAGCTGACCCTTCTCGTTTTCTGTTAAATAATCCTGAACAAATTCGCAGGCTCCTTTTAAAATCGGATAAATATCTTCGAGATATTCTATACTGTTGGTGTATTCATAATGCTCCCAAAGATTGAGACAAAGCCAAGGTCCTGCCATAGGGAAGAATCCACAGTCAACGCTGTCGTGAACACCCGTTCTTCCGAATGCGTCAGTAGTGTGGTTAATAACCCAACCTCTTGCGCCGAAAAGCTCCTTTGCAGTTTCAGAACCGAAAGAACTGACCATTTTCATAAACCGGATGAAAGGCGCAGAGGTTTCGGAAAGATTTGCACTTTCACTTGGCCAATAATTCATTTGAAGATTTATATTGGTATGGAAATCGCTTCCCCAAGGAGGATTGAAATCGTGGCACCAGATACCTTGAAGGTTAGCCGGAAGCCTTGCATTTTTGCCTGAGCTTTCAATTAAAAGATATCTGCCGAAATTATAATAAAGAGCAAATAAATCGGGATCGTATTCCTCCCATTTTAGCTCTTTAAGCCTTTGATTTGTGGTTAATTCACTAATTTCAGTTTTTTCTAATTCGAGTTGAACATTACCGAACCATTTTTTATGGGTCGCAATGTGAGTTTCTTTAAGCCTTTCGTAATCTGCATTTATAAGGCTTTCGATTGTTTTATTTAACTTGCCTTTGAAATCAACGGTTTCGTCAATATCATATTTGTTAACATTATAATTTGTTTCAAAAGCAGCGTAAACAATAATATAGGTCGCATCAGTAACGGTTATTGTGCTATGGTCGGCAGTCAATTCACCATCTGCTTTAACGCAAAGCTTTGCGCCGAATGACATTCCCTCGCCACCCTCACCATAGTTGTGATGGGTGTTGTATGTAATTCTGCCGTTCATAATAATTGTGTCAGGATTTACGCAGGAGCTGTATGCATCCTGCTTTCTTTTAATGCTCACATTACAAGAAAAAGGTTTTCCGTCAGTTTCAACCTTATAAACAAATCCGTCAAAATCCTCGCTGATAAAGCATTCACTTTTAAAGTTTGTTCTGCTTTTGGTCCAGGAAATACGGGCGACAGCTTCGCTTAATTCCAATTCCTTGCGATAATTTGTGACGGGGGATTTATCGAGAAAATCGATAAAAATCTCACCGAAGCTTTCATAGGAGCGAACAACGGGTGGATCCGATAAGAAGGTTTCACGGGCAAGCTGAGCTGCTTCCTTAAGCTTTTCTTCACTGACAA
>JAZSJL010000140.1:0-3572 GCA_045534355.1 Acutalibacteraceae bacterium | reverse complement strand
CTGCCAATTCCGCCACACCCGCATATTTAGTTAAGAAGTGAGAGTGAATAGTGAAGAAGTGAAGGTGGAATAAAATTGTAAGTTTACATTTCCAACGAATGAAATTTTAGCATAAGAATTATGAAAATGCAAGGGGAATTTGTATTCTCTTTGTGTTTTTGTTGCAAAGCGTTTTATTAGTTGCTATAATCAAATAGAATATTATTAAATTATAACGGGGTGAATGCTTTGAAAACTTTAATGAATGGTATTTGTGCTCTTGTAAGGGAATGCGGAAAGGTTATTCTCGGTGCAGACAGAGCTAAAATGGCAATCGATATTAAGTCAGGTGTAACCGATTTGGTGACTGAATACGATAAAAAAATTCAAGAACTGTTAGAATCCGGCTTGAAGAAGCTTTTGTCGGAAGCAAAATTTATTGGCGAAGAGGGCTCAAATGATGAGTTGACCGACCAGGGCTATGCTTTTGTTGTAGACCCCATTGACGGCACAACAAACTTCATTAAAGATTACCACCACAGCGCAATTTCTGTTGCGCTTTTAAAGGGTAAAGAACCTGTGGCAGGTGTTGTTTATAACCCATACCTTGACGAAATGTTTTACGCTATAAAAGGTGAGGGTGCATATTGCAACGGTGAGAGAATAAGTGTATCATCTAATCCTATGAGCAAGGCATTAGTGCTTTTTGGTACGTCACCATATGATAAAAGCCTTTTTCCGAAAACTGTTGAAGTGCTTTCGGAGCTTTTCAATCAGGCTCTTGATATAAGAAGAAGTGGCTCTGCTGCATTGGATTTGTGCACGGTTGCTTGTGGCAGGGCAGAGCTCTACTTTGAATTGCAGGTTTCTCCCTGGGATTTTGCTGCAGGCAAGCTGATTGTTGAAGAAGCAGGTGGAGTGGTAACTACCGTTGACGGCACACCACTTTCCTTTGAAGGAAAAACTACTATTTTAGCTAAAAATAATGTGATATAGTATCATTAATAAATGAAAAGGAGATGCTGTTATGCAGTATAGTATTTTAGGAGAACCAATGCCGGTTGTTATCTGCAATGTGGAAGCAGGAGAAACTCTTATTACAGAACGAGGTAGTATGAGTTGGATGACTCCTAATATGAAAATGGAAACATCTACAAACGGAGGTCTCGGTAAGGCTTTTGGCAGAATTTTTACAGGTGAAGCAATGTTTCAAAATAAATATACTGCATTAGGAGGTCCGGGGCAGATTGCTTTTGCATCGAGCTTTCCCGGTTCAATAAGAGCCATTGAGGTGGGAAACGGTGGTCCTAATTACATCGTGCAGAAGGGTGGTTTCCTTGCAGGCTCTTCAGGCATTGAATTATCTGTATATTTCCAAAAGAAGCTTGGCTCAGGTTTATTTGGTGGTGAGGGCTTCATAATGCAAAAAATTGGTGGAAAAGGTGTAGCCTTTATTGAAATAGACGGATACGCTTGTGAATACGATTTGCAAGTAGGTCAATCTATGGTTGTTAATACAGGCTACCTTGCTGCTATGACTGATACCTGCCGAATGGAAACTCAGGGTACAGGTGGTGCCAAAAATGCTATTTTAGGTGGCGAAGGTCTTTTTAACACGGTTGTGTATGGACCGGGAAGAATTATTCTTCAAAGTATGCCTGTGCATTCTCTTGCACGCTCAATTCAACCATACATTGTAACGGGGTCTTGATTATGAAAATACTTATAGCATCTGATATACACGGCTCATTGAAATACTGCCGTATGTTAATTAAAAACTATAAAAAAGAGAACTGCGAAAAGCTTATCCTTTTAGGTGATGTGCTCTACCACGGTCCTCGTAATGATTTGCCTGAGGAGTATAATCCAAAAGGAGTTATTGCACTCCTTAATTCAATGGCAGAGGAAATTCTTTGTGTGCGTGGCAACTGCGAGGCAGAGGTGGATGATATGGTGTTGGATTTTAATGTTCTGGCAGATTACGCTTTGCTTTTCAATAATGGCAGGACATTTTTCCTTACCCACGGACATAAATTCAATCCACAAAACCCACCTAAGCTCAAAAAGGGCGACGTGCTTTTTAACGGACACACCCACGTGAGCAAAATAGAAGAAACAGAAGCCTTCGTTTATGCAAACCCGGGCTCCGTTTCAATCCCGAAGGAGAATACACCACGAGGCTATATGCTCCTTACAGATGAAAAAATCATCCACAAGAATCTTGAGGGAGAAGTGTTGGAAACCTATGGTTTCTGATTAGGAGTGAGGAGTTAGGAGTGAGGGGTGCGCCGTTATTTTAGTTGCCAGCTACCAGATGCCAGAGCTTCGCAAGTAAATTCGGAATTAGGAATGAGGAATTAGGAATTGAGGGTCTGCGACGATTTTAGCTGCCAGTCGCCAGCTACCAGATGCCAGAGCTTCGCTATAACTTAGATAGAAGGATAGTTTAAAGATTAGCGATAGCCTATCCCTTTTTCGAAAAAGGGGGGACCATTCTTTAATAAGGTAGTTGTTTTCTTAAACTACACCACGAGCGAAATAACTGTTGTTCGATATTGTGTTCTGTCGGAATGGTGGAAAATTCTTAATATAGCAAAAGGTGAAAAAGTCAGGATACAGCAAAAATGTATCCTGACTTTTTATATTGTGTGTTATTTTAATTTAGCTTTAACTATTTCTTCAGCTGCTGCAAGGGCTTCGGGGATTTTTGAAATATCCTTACCACCTGCCATTGCTGAGTCAGGCTTGCCACCACCGTTGCCACCTGCAATCTGTGCAATCTCACGAACAATGTTACCTGCGTGTGCACCGTTTGCAATAGCAGCCTTTCCACAGTAGCAAGCAAATGAGCAGGTGCCTTTTTCAGACTGCTCTGCTGCGAGGATAACAACTATATCGTCACCCTTGTCCTTTGCAGAGTCAAGTGTTGAACGTAATGTGTTTGCATCTGCTTCACCCAATGAAGCTGTAATGAGCCTTGCGCCACCTAAATCAATAGCGTTGTCAAAGAGGCTACCTGCCTTTTGCTTTGCTATTTCTGCTTTGTATTCCTCAAGCTCCTTTTCCTTTGCCTTTAAGTCAGCTGCAAGGGAAGCAACCTTTGTAGCAAGGTCTTTGCTGTTTGCAAGCTTGATAGCAGCTGCGGCATCGTGTATAAGTCTTTCACGGCTGTCAAGGTACTCCAGCACGCCGTAGCCTGTAACACCTTCAATTCTTCTTACGCCTGCAGCAACAGAGCTTTCGGAAATAATTCTGAAAAGACCGATGTTGCCTGTGTTAGAAACGTGTGTACCACCACAAAGCTCTGTGGAGAAATCTCCTGCGCTTACAACACGAACTGTGCTACCGTACTTTTCACCGAAGAGGGCCATAGCACCCTTCTTCTTTGCATCTTCAATAGACATTTCCTCGGTAACAACAGGCATAGCAGAAAGAATGATTTCGTTAACTCTCTTTTCGATTGCAATAATTTCGTCTGCTGTGAGGGCAGAGAAGTGTGAGAAGTCAAAACGTACTGCGCTGTCGTTTACAAGCTGACCTGCCTGCTCAACGTGTGTGCCGAGAGCCTCACGAAGTGCTGCCTGGAGAAGGTG
>JAZSJL010000304.1:0-2596 GCA_045534355.1 Acutalibacteraceae bacterium | reverse complement strand
GGTACATACCGTGAGCACCGAGGTCAATCATGGCGCCTCCACCACACTCTTCTTTATTAAAGAAATGAGGTGGCAGCCAGTCCTCGATAGAGCCACTGTGACAATTGCGAAAGCGCATATAATTTATTTTGCCCAGCTCGCCACTATCTGCAATATTCTTTACGGCAATACGGGAGCCGATATATTTCTGAAAAAGTGAAACAACAAAATTCACACCATTATCGTTTACAGCCTTCTCAACAGCAAGGCACTCCTCTGTGGTAAGAGCAAGTACCTTTTCTGTAAAAATATGTTTACCGGCATTTGCTATTTTAACCATATCCTGTGCGTGTTCATTAGATGCACTACAGACGATTACACCCTCTGCATCACTACGGAGAAGCTCCTCCGGTGTTGAAAAACGAGGAAGCCCGAACTCCTTCTGAAAGCTCTCTGCAAAAGCATCGTTTTTCTCATAGAAGCCGATAACCTCTCCCATCTCCATAGCCTTGCGAGTATATCCACCTGCGTGAACGTGCCACACGCCGTATATTGCTATTTTCATAATACACAACCTTTCAAAAAAAATCACTCTTTCAAAGCATGCGCCTCAAATCCATAAGACATTAAAATTGTAATTTATATTTTAACATATAGATAAAAAAGTGTAAATAAACTTACGTAAATTTTTCTATTCTAATCACCTTTTATTTTCCTTTTAATTATGATATAATTACATTAATTCGAGGTGATTTAAGTGAAACTTTTGTTTATAGAAGATCAAGAAAGAATGGCGCAGGCGTTGTGTGAGATACTTCGCCAAGAGAATTATGACGTTGACCATTACGTAAACGGAATTGATGGCCTTGAGGCTGCCAAGAGTGGTATTTACGACATTATACTCCTTGATATAATGCTACCAGGTATGAATGGCTTCGAGGTTGCAAAAAACATACGAAAGAGTGAAATTAAAACTCCTATTTTAATGCTGACCGCCAAAACAGACCTTGACGACAAGGTTATGGGTCTCGATAGTGGTGCAGACGACTACCTCACAAAACCCTTTATGACAAAGGAGCTCCTTGCACGACTCAGAGCCTTAGGCAGACGTTTTTCAAACACTACAGACGGCACGCTATGCTTTGGTGATATAACGCTTGACACAGGCAACCTCACCCTTTACTGCACTACAAACAACAATTCCATACGATTAAGTGAAAAAGAATTTAAAATTCTTGAATACCTGATTCTCAATCAAAATCAGATTCTTACAAGAGAGCAAATCATTGCTAAAATTTGGGGCTTTGACAACGAGGCTGAATACAACAACGTAGAGGTTTATATGTCTTTTACAAGAACCTAGGTGAACTTCATTGCGGCAAAAACTGAAATCAAGTCAATCAGAGGCGTCGGTTATGAATTGAGGTGGCAAGATGTTCAGAAAAACTAAAGCCAAAATTATATTTACAATTATGCTTGCAGTTATCCTCTCCTGGTTGGGTACTCTGTTTTGTATTTTTGCTTCCTACATACGCGAAATATCAATAGAAAACTATCGCTTGCTATATGACCATGCACATATGTACGTTTCTTCAAAATTTCTCGAAGATAACGATATAGAAATTCCTCAGAGGCCACAAAAAACAACCAAACCCAAGCTTGAATTAACCACCTTTTATTCTGTTGCTTTTGCAGAAAATGGCAAAACAATTGAAACAATGAACAACACGCCTTCTGTACACAGCAACGAGGAGCTTGAGGCACTCGCTAAAAAGATTGTTTATGAATATGATCGCAACATTGGCGGTAAGGGAAGCTTAGTTTACTACCACATAGACAAAGGTACTTATAACCTGGTTGTTTTTATTGATAACACCGTTCTTCTTGAACGAGCAGAGATTTTCATGCACTACACCTGGACATATAGTATAGGGGCACTTGTGTTCTTCCTTATAACATCTTTTATTATCGCATATCTTATTGTACGACCCCTTGAAACAGGCTACAAAAAGCAAAAGGAATTCATTTCTAATGCAGGTCACGAGCTAAAAACTCCCGTTTCCGTCATAAATGCAAATGCAGAATTGCTCTCACGTGAAATAGGAAGAAATCAATGGCTTGAAAACATTCAGTACGAAAACGAAAGAATTGGTACCTTGGTGGGTAATCTGCTGGATATAACGCTAATGGAAACAATACCTAACGCTATGGATGTAGTCGACTTTTCCCGAATTTGCCAGGGTGAAGCCCTCCCCTTCGAAAGCGTTGCCTTTGAAAAAGGGTTAACACTTAATTGTGATATTGTACCCAACATAAACGTTTACGGTAACGAAAATCTTTTAAAACACGTAATTTCAGTGCTTCTTGACAATGCGATACACCACTGCGACAAAAACGATACAGAGATAAAGCTTACACTAAAAAAAGACTTTTGCCGATATGCAAAGCTCCGTGTTATAAATAGTGGTAAACGCATTCCAAAGGAAGAAAGAGAAAGAATTTTTGAAAGATTCTACAGACTAAACAAGGAACGTAGCGACGGAACAAAACACTATGGCTTAGGCTTATCTATAGTTAAAAGCATTGTTGCTGCACACAAGGGCAAGGTACAGGTGCT
>JAZSJL010000016.1:0-1747 GCA_045534355.1 Acutalibacteraceae bacterium | reverse complement strand
GATTGTGCTCGATTACTATTACAGAGTTATTTGCCGCCACCCTACATGTATGCACCTCAATAAGCTTGCTTACGTCTGCTGTGTGAAGTCCTGTTGTAGGCTCATCGAGAATATAAATAGTTTTGCCTGTGGATTGCTTTGAAAGCTCTGTGGCAAGCTTTACTCGCTGTGCCTCACCACCCGAAAGAGTGGTTGCTGACTGACCTAATGTAATATAACCAAGACCAACATCAAAAATAGTCTGAAGCTTTTTCTTGATTTTAGGTACGTTTTCAAAGAAAGAAAGTGCTTCCTCAACAGTCATATTAAGCACGTCGCTGATGCTCTTGCCCTTATACTTAACCTCCAAGGTTTCTCTGTTATACCTTGCGCCTCGGCAAACCTCACAAGGCACATAGACGTCGGAAAGGAAGTTCATTTCAATTTTGATTATACCGTCGCCCTCACAGGCCTCGCACCTGCCACCCTTCACGTTAAATGAAAAACGGCTCTGGTCATAGCCCTTTGCCTTGGCGTCGGCTGTTTGTGCAAAAAGTGCCCTTATATCATTGAAAACGCCTGTATATGTGGCTGTGTTTGAACGGGGTGTTCTGCCTATTGGTGATTGGTCAATATTAATAACCTTATCCAGGTGCTCAAGGCCTGATATTTCTTGATGCTTACCGGGGAATTTACGTGCACCATTAAGCTCTGTTGCAAGCTTCTTATAAAGTATTTCATTTATAAGCGAAGATTTACCCGACCCTGAAACACCTGTAACTGCAACAAGCATACCCAAGGGAATTTTAACGTCTATATCCTTAAGATTATTCTGCTTGGCACCCTTTATTTCAAGGAATTTGCCGTTACCCGTTCTTCTTTTTTCGGGAATCTCTATTTTCCTTTCACCTGACAAGTATTGCCCTGTCAGGGAGCGCTCACACTTCATTATTTCATCTATTGTACCTGCACACACGATTTCACCACCGTGCACACCTGCACCCGGACCTACATCCACAATGTAATCAGCAGATCTCATTGTGTCCTCATCGTGCTCTACAACTATGAGTGTATTACCCAAATCACGAAGCTCCATAAGAGAATTGAGAAGCTTCTCATTATCACGCTGGTGAAGTCCTATACTTGGCTCATCAAGAATATACAAAACGCCCATAAGCGATGAGCCTATCTGTGTTGCAAGTCGTATACGCTGACTTTCACCACCTGAAAGAGTACCGGAGCTACGAGAGAGTGTAAGATAATCCAAGCCTACGTTACAAAGGAAAGAAAGTCGTGAACGTATTTCTTTTATAATCTGCTTGCCTATGAGCTGATCTTTTTGGGACAACTGCAAAGCCTCAATAAATTCAAGGCATTGACGAATAGACATATTAGTAAGCTCTGTTATATTAAGACCACCCACAGTTACTGCAAGTGGGCCTTTTTTCAGCCTTGCACCACCACAATCGGGGCAGGCTTGCTGTGTCATATACTGTTCAATATCACGCCTTGACCAGTCGGAGGTAGTTTCTTTATACCTTCTTTCAAGGTTATTTATAATACCCTCAAACTCTGTCATATAAGTACCGCTACCATATTCATTTTGGCGAACCATTTTTATTCTTTCGCCGTTTGTACCGTAGAATATAGCATTCTGACCCTCTTTTGAAATCTTGTTGAAGGGTGTATCAAGAGTGAAATTATACTTTTCGGCAAGGGCATTGTAATACATACCCGATATTGTGCTTGCCTCTGTGTTACTCCAACC
>JAZSJL010000246.1:0-3267 GCA_045534355.1 Acutalibacteraceae bacterium | reverse complement strand
AACAGCCTCCGCTAACCTTTTATTTAAAGAGGAAAGAGAAATAAAAAATCTTACGGGTTGGTTTATACTCAAAGAAACCCAAAACGAATATGAGGGCACCTACAGTGAATATTCACCCATGAAAAAAGCCGCCTTAAAATTCACAGAGGCTATAAAGGTACTTCCGCTTTCTATTAGTGACAACGCTTTATTCGCAGGCACTCAGCGTGACGCCTTTGCAAGAAGCTATGCACTTATTAACCCTTCATTCAGGGTAGAAACCTTTGCAGGCTACTGCGACCCCACAGCAGTTTATAATGATATTGATGCTACTGCTGAATTCCCACAAGAAAGAATTGATGCTCTCAGGGAGCTTGATAAGGGTAGTGACTACATCAAGGCTCTTTCGGAGGTTTACTCCTCCTGCGAAAAGCACACAGGTGAGGTTGCATACTTTATTGAGCAGGTTACAGGTCACCTTATTCCTGATATGCGCTATGCTCTCAAATATGGTATCAAGGCCATGCTTGAGGATATAAAAGCCAAGAAGGAAGCTGCAAACGAGGAGCAGAAGCAAAATTACAAGGCAATGGAAATTGCTCTTGACTGTGTGCTCATTTTAGCAGAGCGCTACAAGGCTATTGCAGATGAAATGCTCCGATCAGCACAGGGCGAAAGAAAAGAACAGCTCCAGCTTCTTTCAGCCACCCTTGGCAAGGTACCGTTCAATGGTGCCCAAACCCTCTTCGAGGCAATTCAAAGCTACATTCTTCTCTGGGAAACAATGTGCCTTGAGCAGGCTCCTAACCCATTTGCTTTCTCTGTTGGTAATGCAGACAGAATCTTCGAGCCATACAGAGCTTCAGATAACCTTTCAAGAGAGGAAACTGCTTCTCTTTTCAAGCACTTCCTTGTATTCTTTAACGTTGGTGACAGAAGCTGGGCAATCTCACAAAACCTTATTATAAGTGGCAGGGACGTAGACGGAAACGACCTTACTAACCTTTCTACATACGCTCTTCTTGACGCTTACTATGATATGAATTTACCACAGCCTATTCTTTCAGTTAAGCTTCACAAAAACACTCCTGAAAAGCTTTATGAGGAGCTTGGCAGATTCTTCTTCACACCGGGCTGTCTTACACCATCCTTATTTAACGATGACTCGTTGTTCAAGGTGCTCCCGTCCTCCGGCATTGAGCTTTGCGACGTGCCCGATACCTCTATTGCAGGCTGTCAGGAGCCACTCATTATGGGTAAGGACAACGCTAATACAACAAACAGCTGGTTTAACTTAGCCAAGATTCTTGAGCTTACACTCAACGATGGCTTATCACTCATTACAGGTAAAGAAATCGGTACTGTTTGCGAAAAAACAGATGCGCTTTCAGCACTCAAAAATATAAGAGAGCGTTTCTACAAAAACGCTCAATTCTACTGTGATGCTATGGTTAAGGCTGCTAACGGTGCTTCCTGCGCAATTGCTCACCTTCCCGTGCCATTCTTAAGCACAGTTATGGGTGGAATTGAAACAGGCTACGATTTGAGAGATACTGTTCACCAGGGCACAAAGTACAATGGTAGTGGTTGCCTTATTCACGGTTCAAGCGTTGTTGCAGACTCATTTATTGCTATAGACAAATTATTGGCAGAGCGTCCACAGGATGCACAGATGCTTCTTGATGCACTTAAGGTTAATTTTGAGGGCTACGAGGAGCTTCGTGAGTTCCTTCTTTCTGCTCCTAAATTCGGTAATAATATTGATGTTGTCGATAAGGAAACTGCAGAAATCTCCTCAAGAATTGCAGATATGGTAAGAGCACAAAAGAACTACCTCGGCAACAATTTCCGTCCTGACTTCTCCACCCCTTCAACACACCTTACCTACGGCTACTGGGTGGGTGCACTTCCCTGTGGCAGAAAGTCAAGGGATATGATTAACTACGGTGTTGACCCACTCTACGAAGAGGCACAGAATGGACTCGGCTTCAGAACACTCAGCCTTATGAAGCTCCCTTTCGAAAAGATGTGTGGTGGCTACGCCTCCCACTTCGGTATTGACCCAAAATATTTCAGTTCCCCTGACTATGAAGGCAAGGGCGTTGAATTCAAAAACAAGGTCATCAAGCCTCTTTTCTTCAATGAGCTTAAAGAGGGTGTTTCCCCCTTCTACCTCTATGTAAACGTTACGACAGCAGAAATTCTCAAAAAGGTTCTTGCAGAGCCACAAAAATACGCTCCAAGTGGTGTTTATATTATGAGAATACACGGAACATTCGTAAACTTCCTTGACCTTTCACCTGCAATTCAGCAGGATATTATACGCAGACTCGACCCCGCCTCAACGGCTGTAACGTGCTAAAATATGAACATATTAGGAATTGATATAGGTACTACTACCGTTACTGCCCTTGTTTTTGATACACAGGCAGGTAAAATTGCAAACAGCTGTACTTTGCAAAATGATTCATTCGTTGAGGGAAAGCCCTTTGAAAGGCTACAGGACCCTCTCAAAATAATTGATATTGTAAAGGGTGCAATTAAGTCTGCTACAGCAGAGCTTGAAATTGATGCAATAGGCGTTACCGGACAAATGCACGGCATTTTGTACCTTGATGAAAGCAACACACCCTGCTCCCCTCTTATGATATGGCAGGACGGCAGAGGTAACGAGCTTTACGAGAATGACGAAACCTATGCAGAATATCTTACAAGAGCTACGGGAATAAAGGCTGCAACAGGCTTCGGTCTTACCACTCACTTTTACAATCTCAATAACAACCTTGTACCCAAAAACGCAGTTATGCTTTGCACAATACACGATTACCTTGTTAGCGTGCTCACAGGTAAAAAAGCAGTTACCCACTCAAGCGATGCTGCAAGCCTGGGCTTCTTTGACCTGAAAAACCTTTGCTTTGATGATAAGGCTCTTGCAGTTGCAGGAATAGATAAATCATTTTTACCTGCTGTGGTAACGGCTACTGCATTGGCAGGTGAAACAGGCTGTGATTTTCTCCCACAGGGAATACCTGTTTCAGTTGCCATAGGTGATAATCAGGCAAGCTTCTTGGGCTCTGTTTCAAAGGCAGACTCCTCTGTGCTTGTAAACGTTGGAACAGGCAGTCAGGTATCCTTCGTTACAGAAGAGGTAAAGCCTGTCACCAATGGTGAAATACGACCTTTAACAGACGATAAATATATCTCCGTCGGTGCCTCACTCTGTGGTGGCAGGGCATATGCCATACTTAAGAATTTCTTTTCTATGTGCGCCGCTATACTTGGTGGCAG
>JAZSJL010000235.1:0-1902 GCA_045534355.1 Acutalibacteraceae bacterium | reverse complement strand
GTCCCCCCTCCTCCGAGCTTACGCTCGCAAGAGGGTCAGAGCTTCGCATTACTTAAAGCAATGAATTGAGGCATGATCGCATGCAACCTTGTTGTATCTCTACAAATTCAAGTTTCTCTACTTCTCCACCCAACAAAATATTTAATCAAATATAACCTTTATCTCGTGGACTATTGTATCCTTAACACCCTTAAGCTTACGGAAGAGTCCTTCAAAAAAGCCTTCCTCCTCATACTCTGCTTCGGTGCCCTCACCTGCATAGCAGCCAATGTTTGCACTTAAAAGCTCCTCACCGAAAAAGTCTGTTGTAACACCAGCCTCCACCTTAGTGCCTGCGCCTATAAGTGGGGAATCAGCAGAAAGCTTAAAGCTGCTTTTATCCGTATAGTCTGTTCCTGAAAATCCGGGCTTTACGTTCATTGAGCCGGTATCAACAAGTGGCTTCATAACACCATAGTAGCAGTTATTTTCAAACACGTTTCCTCTTTTTGAATCCATATCATAGGCAATGGTTTTGCCCTCTTCAAGCACAAATATGTTATTTGCAATATAGGAGTTATAAAGATTTTTAAAATGGAATTCACCACCATTTACAATTGTATTGTTGTAAAAGCTGAATTCGTGCTCTCCCTCGCTGCCCACAGCAGTAGTAGAGCGCTCACGGTTATCGTTAACAGAAAGGCAATAACGCACGGTGTTGCCTTGGTGGCCACTGTGATTTGGACAGTTGCACATAAATCTTGTGTTATCGTGTGAGTAAATATATTGGTAGGTGCAGTTGTTGGTGTGGGAGTCAAAATCTATCGCCATGCCGTCGCCAAAGTTTTTTTGCCCTGCAATTTCGCAATACTGAATGGTGCTGTTTTCGCTACCCCAGAACCACATTGCCGCTGTAAAATATTCAATTTCACCGTTTTCATCCACGCCCTCGCCCTGGCAACAGTTTATAGCACGGCAATCTGTTACAAGAGCTCCGTCGCACATACCAACAATTATTGCCTCGGCATCCATATCGTGGAAATAGCAATCCTCAACAAGCAAGCCCTTATTATAGACAGGGTCAATATCCTTTTCCTCGCACCAAGGTGTTTGAGAATCATTCCAGGAGCCCCATATCATAAAGACGTTTGCACAGTTGTACACCTCACATTCCCTTATAGTAAGGTTGTTTACAGCATACCTTGACCTTGCAGGCAGACCCTTGACCATAACGGCAGCTCTGCCTACAGCAGCTCCGTTTGTGTTGTCATCTCTGCTATGTACCTTAAAGTTTTGCATATCCTCGAAATACACGTTTTCTATAATTATGCCTTCAGAGGTCTCGTTTAATGTATCAATCCATATGCCACCACCGTTTGGTGCTTTAATATGGAGATTGGAAACTGTTACGTATGAGCAGTCAAACAAGCAGAGTACCTCTTTCTTTTCCTCTGTTTTAAGTATTGCTCTCTCGCCCTTACCGTAGGAGGAAATTACAACAGGATTCTCCTTTGTACCTTTGCAGGTAAGAGTTGACGTACACTCGTATTCTCCACCATTCTTAAAAAGAATGTGTGTGCCGGGCTTCGCTTCAAGATTTTTAAGACCGGCTATTGTTTTTACAGGGCTTTTTATATCTGTACCATTATTGCTGTCATCGCCATTTACAGAGTCAATATAGTAGTAATTCTTTTGGTTTCCTACAGCACAAGAAAGAATACTCATATTGCACAGCAACACAGAAAAAACAATTAATAAGCACAAGAGTTTATTTACCTTTTTCACAAACAGCACCCCTATTTTAATTTTTAATTATTATACAATACTTCGTTTTAATTGGCAACAAAAACAAAAGCCCATCTAAAACTTAAGACAGACCTTTGTAAAGTCGGAGGCCAAGCGGTCTTAGGAAGACAATACTAA
>JAZSJL010000076.1:0-1762 GCA_045534355.1 Acutalibacteraceae bacterium | reverse complement strand
TGGTCCGAGGCTGAAGGTGACGTACTCAAGGCAAAGGAAGGCACAGAGCTTGCAACACAGGTTCCGTCTCTTATGATGGGCGAAAGTATTATGGATGCTTCTTCAGGCTTTGATACAGTTAAATACCGTGAGCCGTTAGGTGTTTTTGCAGGTATTGATCCTGTTAACTTCCCTGCTATGATTCCATTCGGCTGGATGACACCTACCTGTGTTGCTTGTGGTAACACAATTGTTCTCAAGGCTGCTTCCCTCACTCCAAAAACAGCATTAAGAATGGCAGAGCTTTACAAAGAAGCCGGTATGCCTGATGGTGTTGTTAACGTTATCACCTGCTCAAGAAACGAGATTAACACTCTTCTTGACCACCCAGATATTAAAGGTATCACTTTTGTTGGTTCTACACCTGTTGGTAAGCTCATTTACGAAAGAGCTGCTAAGGCCGGTAAGCGTGTACAGGCTCTTTGTCAGGCTAAAAATCACGCTCTCATTCTTGAGGATGCACCAATCGAAAGAACTGTTGCAGGCGTTATCAACTCTGCATATGGTTGCGCAGGTCAGCGTTGCATGGCTCTCTCCTGCTGTGTTGTTCAGGAATCCATTGCTGATGCATTTGTTGCTGAGCTTAAGAAGCAGGCTTCACAGATTAAGCTCGGTCGCTCAACAGATAAATCCTCAAAGCACGGTCCTCTTACATACAAAAAGCACTTTGACGAGGTTGTTGCTGACATTGAAAAAGGTGTACGAGAGGGCGCAACACTTGTTCTTGATGGTAGAAACCCTGAACTTCCGGATGAGCTTAAGGACGGCTATTTCGTAGGTCCTACAATCTTTGATAACGTTACAGAGGATATGACAATCGGCAGAGACGAGGTATTCGGTCCTGTTCTTTGCATTAAGAGAGTTAAAGACTTCCACGAGGGTCTTACTCTTATGAACAACAACCCATACGCAAACGGCTCCGTTATCTTCACACAAAGTGGTCACTACGCAAGAGAATTTGCAAGACACACTGATGGTGGTATGGTTGGTGTTAATGTTGGTATCCCTGTTCCCATCGGTTTCTTCCCATTTGCAGGTCACAAGGATTCCTTCTTTGGTGATTTACACTGCTTGGGCAAGGATGCATACCTCTTCTTCACAGAGAGCAAGTGTGTAACAACACGCTGGTTCGATGAAGATGAAATCAAGAAAACTGAGGTTTCTACATGGGACGGCACTATCTGATTTTAATAATATTTTAATAACGAGAGGAAATAATAATTATGCTTAAGATTGGTATTATCGGTGCAGGTCGTATCGGCAAGGTGCACCTTGAATCAATTTCATATAACGTTAAGGGTGCTGTTGTTACAGCAATTGCAGACCCATTTATGAACGATGAAACAAGAGCCTTCTGTGAGGGCTTCGGCGTTGAAAACATCTATACAGATTACAAGAAAATTATCGAGGATGAAACAATTGACGCTGTTCTCGTTTGCTCTTCAACAGATACTCACGCTTCAATTTCTATTGAAGCAATCAACGCAGGCAAGCACGTTTTCTGTGAAAAGCCACTTGCAAACACAGTTGATAAAATTCTTGAAATCGCAGAAGCTCTCAAGGCACATCCGGAATGCAAGTTCCAGGTTGGCTTTAACCGTCGTTTTGACCATAACTTTGCTGCAGTCAGAAAAGCTTACGACGAAGGCAAAATAGGTGAGGCTCAGATCCTTAAAATAACATCTCGCGACCCACAGGCACCACCTGTCGACTACAGAAGGCG
>JAZSJL010000152.1:0-7267 GCA_045534355.1 Acutalibacteraceae bacterium | reverse complement strand
GCTCCGACCCGACTTATCTTCTCTCTGCCTTCACCTGTGGTATTTTAGCTATTGTATATGTTTCGCCTTACTATTTGATTGCAGAGGCAGAATTCTTCTCATTCGTAAGAGAAAATGCTATATTCAATGGTATTATCTCCCCTGATGATATACCTGACTATAATGAATATGTTCCACATAACATGTACGGCTATGGTGCACCAAATGGTAACTACTACCAACAGCCTACACAGAATTACAATCCTACACAGCCAACAACAAACTACGGCTATCCACCATTTACACCCGTACAGCCTGTTGAGGCACCGACCACGCCTGTTGAAGCACCTTTCACCCCTGTTCAGCCTATAGCCGAGCCTGTTGCTCCTGTAGACGAGGCCGTTGCTCCTGCAGATGAGCCTGCTGCTCCTACAGACGAGCCCGATGCTCCTACCGACGAGCCTACCGAAGCTCCAAGTAATGACAGCGACGACAGTAGTGACTCAAATGATGGCAAGGAATAAAATTTAATATATAAAAAAGCAAGTCGTTATCAGGATAACGACTTGCTTTTTCTTTTAAGCTTTAATCCTTCTGTGGAACCTGGTAGGTTACGTCCTCAAACTGCATAACAACGTTTTCATCTGTTAAGCCCTTTTGATAGTAGCCACCATCGTAATAATTGAATTTATCTATTGTAAAGGAGGTGTCCGGCTTGCAGGTTATAATGGCACAGCCACGCTGTGAGCCCTCGTTTTTAATTCCAAGGTAAGCGAGGTAGTCTATACTGTTGCCGTAGCTGAAAATTATACCATCCTTAGAAAATTCTGCGTTGTTGTAGTGGTCGTGGCCGTTGTGAATTGCCTTTGTTGAGCCTAATTCAACTATAGCCTCAAACAAATTATCTTCACCCTTACCGGGGAAAACACGAATACCTGTTTCACCGATGATGCCATCTATGTATTTAGCACTTTCCGTATCCTTGAAGCCATTTGCTTCCAATTCATACCAGGCTTCCTGCATTTCAACAAGTGGAATGTGGAAAAAGCACTGTGTTTTAACTACGCTAAAGTCTTTATTAAGACCACCATTTTCACCCGGCTGAAGCTGATTGATTACATCCTTGTTTTCTGCATTCATTCTCTGAACTTCACTCTTATACCAATCCACCTGATTCTGGTGAATATTATCATAATCACCCTTGATGCTTGATAAAATGGTATTATCTTTATATGCTTGAGAATCAAGCATTATAAAAGCCTGTGTAATAAGACCCTTTGTGTTTTTAACCTCTATGGTATGGTTACCGAAGCCGTCAACGTCCTCGGGACCTGCCTGATACAGACAATACTTAAGATCAGGGTTGGAATAGAAGCCTGAAACCGTTTCACGGTCAAAATAGCTGTATGCCTCTGCATCGTGATTACCGAAGGTAACCGTCCAATAAACGCCAAGCTTTTCCATAAGAGCAATAAACTCATTTGCACCACTCTCATTATTTGCAGTACCTGCCTGGAATGGCACAGGATATGCAATATCGCCTGTAGCAACAACTAAATCAGGCTTTTCGGCAAGAATCATAGAGGCTACTGCGTTGAGCGCCTTCTTATCTGTTCCCACACTCATAAAGCCTCCACCTAAGTGGATGTCGGTAAGCTGCATTACTCTGAATTCACCATCGGTTGTGAAAACCCAGTTGCCGTTTTCGTCCTTTTCGGGAACAAGCTGTTCTCCCTGAAAATCAACTGTATCAAAGCTTTGTGCTAATTTAATGTTATTTTTTACGATAATTGTGTTTGCTACAGCTGCTACTGCTGTCAAAGCAATTATAACAGTCAAAATAATGCTTATTACCTTTAATGTTTTTTTGCCTCTCGGCTTTTTTGCTGTTTTTTCTTTTGTTAACATAACACACCCTCCATATCTTATTAAAGCAAATGTGTTTTATTTACTTACTTTCAAAAATTGCAGTACCATCCTTTATAAGCACTGTTTTAAACACACCACTTTCCTCAAAAAGGCTTCCTCTTTGAGGATTCTGATATATCACAGTTATCTTCTCTTCTCTGCTCAATGCGACGGCAGAGAGCTTTTCCACAAACTGCTCAATAACCTCTCTCGGAAACGGATTGTACATAAAAATGTAATTGTATTCACCGAGTCTGTCAAAGTCCAAAGCATTTTCACAGTAAACTGTGAATCGCCCCTCTTGTAAGGGAAAAAGCTTTGACAAATTAGCTCTTGATATTTCCACTAATTTTTCACTCAACTCAACACCATCAATGCGAGAAAACGGAAAATTTGAAAACAAGTACATTGCATAGCCCTTGCCACTACCTACGTCAAGGAGTGTATCCCCCTCTTTAATGTTGAGGTAATTGAAAATTTCAGGCATTGGATATGCAGCCTCATAGCCATTGCAAAAGGCTGAATCTGTGCCAAGCTCCTTGGTATCGGGTACGTACCCTGTGAAATCAACACCATACTTTTCCTCTAACAACCTAAGCTCTGCAAGGTGCTCGTTTCTTTTAGCCTGTTTTTCTTTAGCCTTACTATTACGTTCTTTCAATTTCTGTAAAAGCTTTTTAGGAGATTTTAAAAACGAAGCTAAATTGCTCATTTACTTCAACCCTCATTTCAAAAAACAGCTATTGAGTAACATTTAAAATATGCTTCCCCAATAGCTGTCTGTTTTAATTCAAGTGAGCATCTCCAGCTTCATCCATTACTGTAACAACAGCATTTCTGACAGCTGAAAGATTCTTAAGTGTGCTTGGACCAACAACGCCTGTCACCTTTACCCAAGCGCCATCCTCGGGAACTTCTGCCTTGCTATCAAGGAATATAACCTCTAATGGTACCTTTTCGCAAGTAGATTCATCTACATCCTCTGAATGGTCGTGTCCTTCGTGCGATTCGTGGGAGTGGAGCCTGTAAACCCAGTACTCCTTATTGCCTGAAAAATCACGTGTAATGAAAAGACCCTCAACCTCTATGGTTGCACCCTTATATGCCGCATAACCCGGGTCATCCTCGGGTAACTGATACGTGCTGTCGAGAAGAGAAATCCAATCAGAGAAATTATCCTTCGTGAGTGTAATTTTAACCTCTGCTCTATCCTCAAAGGTACCACCGTTGGCATCAATCTCCTGAAGCCTTGCAAGTATACTATCCTTTTCTGCAACAAAGGCTTGTTCTAATCTTTCGAATTCCTTGTTATGCTTTTCAGTGTCTACCCAGGCTTTAACAAGCACACCTGCAACACCGATAACAAACACAAGAAGGATTGAGCACATTATGATTGTAACCTTTTTTCTGAAAGCAGCATCGGCATAGTCCTCTTTACGCATACCCTCAGGAATATGCTCCTCAACAGGTGCCTTTTTTACTTTTTTATTCTTTGCCATAGCTTAGAACCCTCTTTTTTTACTTTTTAAAGAACTGTGGAAGATACTTCTTGTGTGCTTCCTTCATTTCTTCAAAGCAAGCCTTTGACTGTGCAAAGTCACCGCAAAGTGGGTGTACCATAAGTGCATTGAGTGCAGCCTCGTCAGAGCCTGTAATACCTGCTTCAACAGCATATTTCTCATATGACTTAACTGTACGCATAAGGCTGATAATGTGGCGATTGTCGAAATCCTCAACAGGTACAGGCTTTGCACCATCTGCGCCGATAACAGCAGCAATCTCAACAATATCATCGTCATCCATAAAGTGAAGTGTGCCGTTGTTTTTAATATTAACAACGTGTACCTCCTGCTTATCGTTTGCAATTGCATCTATAAGTGAAACTGCAGCAAGAGAATACTTGTAGCCACCACGCTCCTCAAGGAGTGCAGGCTTAATAACAAGCTCGTTGTCGCTGTAGAGCTCGAGAAGCTGTTCCTCAATCTCCATACAAACCTGTGCACGGCTCTTTGAGCCTGCTTTAAGGTGCTGGAGCTTTGCCTGACGACTGTAGTAGTACTGAAGATATGATGATGGGAAGCCCTTGCAAGCATTAAGGCACTCCATATCGAAGCCGTCGTCGTGAATATTTTTCATAACTGTTGGTGCAAAGTCATCGTCGAAAATCTTGTCAATATTCTCTACACCGTTAACCTTAACAGAAGTAATCCAGCTAAGGTGGTTAAGTCCAAGGTATGTAATTTTTGCATCCTCACCAACTGCAGCCTTAACGTCATCTATCATAGCGATAGGCACGTTACAAAGACCCATTGTCTTAACGTTGGTGTGATTGAGAAGGAACTCTGAAATAATACCTGATGGGTTTGTAAAGTTAATAAGCCATGCATCAGGACAAATTGCTTCAATACGCTCTGCAATGTGAGCCATTACAGGAATTGTACGAAGTGCCTTGAAGAAGCCACCGATACCTGTTGTTTCCTGACCGATAAGGTCGTGCTTGAGAGGAATGCTCTCGTCTATATGACGGCAAGGAAGCTTACCTACACGAATCTGAGTAACAACAAAGTCTGCTACCTGCAAAGCAAGGTCAAGGTCATCTGTCATTACAACCTCACAGTCGATACCTGCGCTCTTAAGCATACGAACGCAAAGTCCACCTACTATTTCACGCTTTCTGTCATCAATATCCATAAAGGCAACTCTCTTTAACTTAAGAGAATCCTTCGCCTCGATAAAGCCGTAAATAAGCTCAGGACAATATGTAGAGCCTGAACCGATGACTGTTACGCTGATTTCTTTCATATATGCCAATCCCTTCGTATTAAAATCTTAATTAATCCTCAAGAAGCCAGTTAATGCAACCCATTACAGGTGCACAGTTAAGCTTGATGAAATTGAATTTTCTGCCTGTACGCTCAGCAACCAGCTCTGCCATTCTGTCGGTATATTTGCAGGATGGGAGCTTTGTGTGAATTGAGCCTGAAAGCACAACGTTTATAACGTCGCAATCAAAGGTCATTGCATTAATATGACCACAGATATAGTCTGCACCACGCTGTGCCATTTCCTCAATAACCTTGAGAGCCTCCTCATCACCATTGTTTGCAGCCTCAAAGAAGGAAACAATAAGCTTTCTGAGGAATGCTTCACCCTCATCCTCACTCTCAAGAACAGCAATAGAATCAAGGAGAGTAGCTCTGTCGCAGATACCTGCTTTTTCGTTCATAAGGTCGGTAATCTGTGATTTGCCCTTACCAAGGCAAAGCTGGTCGTACATAATACGGAATGCCTGATTACCTACCCAATGACCGTTTGCCTTGTCGCCCGAGAGAACGTCGAAGCCACCAATCTGGAGCATATTGCCGTTTGTATCAAGACAGTTACAGCAAGTACCTGTGCCACAGTTGTAGCCGATACCGGCACCACTGCCTACACCTGCTTTAATAACGATAAAGCCATCGTTATAAATACGAGCGCCTGTAATCCCTAACTTACCGAGCTCCTCCTGCATAGCATCGTGCTGATAAGGGTGGTCAATACCTGCAAGACCCATTAACATACCACTAATATCGGAAAGCTGCTTACCTGCCTTCTCTAAAAGACCCTTGATACCGTCTGCAATAATACCTGCAGCCTCAGGGAAGGAGCCCTCCATATTTTCGTGGTTTGAAGCAGGCCCCTCGTGCTCTGCTAAAACGTTTTTATTTTCATCGAATAATGCGTATGCGGTTTTTGTACCGCCACCATCTACACCTATATAAAGCTTCATTATTTTTCTCCTAAATCTTCAAAGAATTCTTCGCAAACCTCTTCAAGGCAGTAAATGCCTCTTCTGATTGGCTCACGGTCAATCCATGCGCCATTTGTAAAATCCGGTACCGGAACAGGTGCGCCACCCATTGCAACTGACTGCTCTGAAAGGCAAGTGATTGCCATCCAGGTAGCTGTATCGTAAACGTCTATATTAGCCTTTTCACCCTCGAAAACGCTGTCAACGAAGGAAGAAAGGATAAGATAGTCCATACCACCGTGACCTGCCTTGATACCACCCTTTTCGTATGCTTCCCAGAGTGGGTGCTCATATTTTTCACGCCAAGGCTCAAAATCGTCCCAGCTGTGTGTCCAGCTATCGTCATCAGGGTGCATACCATCGATATAAATTCTACCCTTGCCATCTTCAGGCTCTGAATAGATACCCTTTGTACCCTGCACCTCGTAGTCTCTTGTATATGGTCTTGGAAGTGAACAGTCGTGTGTAAGCTTAATTGTTTCGCCGTTTGCACACTTGATGATTGTGGTTACAATATCACCACAATTGAAGGTTGTGTTGAAAAGGTCATACTCCTCACCCTTGTTGTCCTTAATCCACTGGTGGAGACCTCTTGACTTACTTGCAACAGAGTTTACTGTAAGGAAACGGTTACCTCTGTTAATATTGAGAGCCTTCGCAATAGGTCCTAACTGGTGAGTAGGATAAACCTCACCGTTACGGTGAATGAAGTTATAGAGTCTGCCGTGAATGTTCTCTCTACCGAGGCAGATTTCATCACGAAGGTCGTGGCGATAGCCACCCTCCATATGTACAATCTCACCGAAGATTCCCTTACGAATCATATTGAATACTGCCATTTCATTTCTGCAGTAGCAGCAGTTCTCAAGAAGCATACAGATTTTGCCTGTGCGCTTACTTGTGCGAACCATCTCCCAGCACTCTTCAACAGAAGCAGCACCACCAACCTCCATACCAACGTGGAGACCTGCGTTCATTGCATCTATAGCAATCATAGCATGAGTAATCCAGGTTGTTGCAACAACAACTGCATCAAGCTCCTCGTTTGCAAACATCTCTTTATAGTCAAGGTATGCGTGAACAGGATATGCCTTACCTGTGCGCTCCTCTACAATCTCAATACCTCTTTCTGCTCTTTCCGGAATAAGGTCGCACACAGCAGGAACAGTTACACCCTCAACCTGTAAAAGAAGGTCAAGCATACCTGAGCCTCTGCCACTTATACCGATAAAGCCGATTCTTGCTGAATTCTTTCTCATGGAAACACTCCCTAATTAGGTTAATATATATACATTGTAATTATATAACATCGATATTGTAAAATCAAGGAAAAAGCATAAAAAACACCACGTTTATAAAAACAAACGTGGTGTTAAAATAAATATTCGATATTATTTTCTGAAGAGACCGAGAATATCTACAATATCCTCATCCTCTGCATCTGCAGGGTCTGTAGCTGCTTCTGCAGCTGCGCCTGCTTTGCTTGCAAGACCACCTGCATTTGAGCCGAAGCCTGTTGCGATAACAGTAACAATCATTTCATCCTCAAGCTTTTCGTCGAAAGCAACACCGAAGATGATGTTTGCATCT
>JAZSJL010000090.1:0-3357 GCA_045534355.1 Acutalibacteraceae bacterium | reverse complement strand
CTCCTTGGCTCACAGAACGACATGGCTACGATCCGACTTATTCGCCATCGTTAAAGAAGTCAATCATAACAAGAGGTTTAACGTCTTTAAAGCGCCACTTGCGAACCTGGTCATACATATGCTTTCTCTGTTCTGCTGTTGCCATAAGCTCAGGTGTAGCACCACAGCCCACAGGAACGAATGAGAACAACCATGCAAAGACTGCTCCCTGGTCGATAAGGAAATCTACATATTCATCTGTAGAAATAACATCTGCATTCTCTTTTGTATAGCACAAGGATGTACCAAATGGAATACCGTTTGCCTTCAAACGAGACATTGCTTCAACGGTTGCTTTATATGTACCCTTACCTCTGCGAGAATCTGTTGTTTCTTCATTTCCCTCAATAGAAATTGTCACGAGCAGGTTACCTACCTCTTTTATACTTTGAACAAACGCATCATCACAAAGAGTACCGTTTGTAAAGGCGTGGAAAAGACAATCGGGATGTTCTTTACAAAGCCTTATAATATCATTTTTACGAACAAGTGGCTCGCCACCTGTGTAAAGGTACACATATGTACCAACCGCCTTACCTTCCTGAATAATTTTATTCAAATCATCGTAGCTCATATTAAGCTTGTTGCCGTATTCTGCAGCCCAACAGCCTTTACATTTAAGGTTACATGCAGTAGTAATATCAATAAGCACTGCCCATGGAATGTTACAGTTATGCTCCTCCATCGCTGCTTTTCTTATATCGTAGCTTTTTACAACTGCATTAACAAACGGTGGCACAAGCTTAAGAATAATATTTGTATCGGTGTTCATTATGACTCTTTTTACATAGTCGGCATAAACGTTAGTAGGGTCGCTTAATCTTTCCTCTAATTTTGTAAGAATTTTAAGATGAAGCTCCTCCTTAACCATTTTCTTACCCCAGGAGATAAGTTTAAAAAGATTTGTGTCGTAATCTTTTTTTACAAATTCTATTCCTTGTTTTATTGCTGCGTTAAGTGCCTTTCCTTTCAAACTCATAGTAAACTTCCTTCCCATTAATAATTAAAAATCCATGTTTCTGTTTGCTCGCCTTCAAAGGTTGCCGAGCCACTTATAGCCCCTTTGTGAGCTGAACCTTCTATATGAAGAGGAATTCTATAATTTGCATATGTTACGAAACCCTCTGCATTTATTCTGAGTTCAACACTTGAACCTTTATAAACAATATCTGCCGAATCAATCTCCATAAAGCTTAAGTCGAAATTTGCAATATCAAGATAACCTATAGAGGATGCATTATGTTTAGGAACATCATACATTCCGACGCTTTCTTCAATGAGGTTAATCCGTATGAGATATTCATTACCTAATAATTGCACAGAAGCAGATTTCACTCCTTTTTCTGTTAAGGAGAAATTATTCTTTTTAGGTAGCATAACCGGAACAGACTCACCCTCTGAATTAATTGCTCTGCCATTTTCGTAAATCAAGGTTTCCTGTACAGGCTTTACAACCCATCCAATCATTAAATCAACAACAGTCCTAACAATTCCACCTGCACTACATTCTGTTACATTTGCGCTAAAGGTTTCCGAATGATTTACCGTCAGATTGTGGGTGTATGCTTTAGTTTTATTAACAGCATCCTTAGCCTTAGACAGTATTTGTGATTCACTCCAACCTGATGGATTGGGTAATAAGTTTCCGGAATCATTTTTATCATTTGCAGGATATGTGTAATTACCGGATACTGATTCACTCACATAAGTATCGCTTTCACTCTTTTCAGATGGTAAAACCGGCTCATCCTGTGTACCTGTTGTATTTTCCGAGCTTTGCTGTGTGGTGATATATATTGTTGTTTCCTCTTCAAACGACAAAACGCCACTCTTGAACACTGCTACTATCAAAATAATTAGTGTTAATAAAACAGCAACCTCTAATAAAATTATTATTCTTTGCTTAAACACTTCATCGGTATTAGAGCTTTTTTTTATATTCCTCACCACCAAATAAAAAATCTTAACAATGGTATTTTAACTTACCATTGTTAAGATTATGTTAAACTCAAATTATTACTATGAATTCTGTACCTTCTCCCAATACACTTGTAACTTTAACTTCCCCTTCAAGCATATTTACAACCTGTTTTACTAAAGCAAGACCTAAACCATTACCTTCCTGCGAATGAGAATAATCTCCTTGATAAAATTTTTCAAAGCAATGCTCAATGGTTTCCTGTGACATACCACACCCATTATCTGAAACGCTCACAATCGTCTTTCCATCATTCTTTTTTAGTGAAATGGCTATTTCACCACCAAACGGGGTATATTTTACAGCATTTGAAATAAGATTATTCCAAACTATTTCTAAAAGAGCCTTGTCACTATCAATTGAAACCTCTGCCAAATCAACGTTAAGCACAAGATTTTTCTCTTCAATTTTTTCCTCAAAGCCAAGTATACAACCACGTATTTGCTCATCTAAAGAGAAAATTTCTTTTTGAATAATGCCTTGATTTTCAATTTTATTAAGTTTCAAAATATTTGTTACAAGGTTAGTAAGAGATTCGATAGCCAAAGAAAGACGAAAAGTATACTCTTTTCTCTTTTCTTCAGATAAATCCTTGTTCTGCAGTAAATCTGCATAACCCTGAATTACGCTCAAAGGTGTTTTAATTTCGTGAGAAACGTCTGCAATAAAATCGTTTCTCATATTTTCCAATGAACTGATTTCAACCAACATCTTATTGAAATTAACTGTAAGATAATCCATTTCACTTTTGGGTTTATCAAAATATATCGGAACTCTTACTGAAAAATCTCCTTTTGAAACAGCATTTGCCACATCGCAGAATATTTTGATTTTGTTATAATATACTCTACCTTTAACGAAATATATCAAGCCGGTAGAAATTGTACAACTGAACAAAAGATAAAAAACACCGATTAAAGCAATGGTTGATTTATCAAAACCCTTATCTATAACGGTTACCAGAATCAAAACAAGAAACGTTCCGTTCAAAGCAACAATGGAAAAAACTGAAATAAATTCAACAATAAAATTACGAAGCTTGCTGGCAAAATTCTTTTCATTTGTATTTATTCTCATACAAGAATCACCGCCTTATAGCCCAACCCATGAACGGTTACAATTTCAATCTCTTTACATTTTGAAATTTTAGAACGAAGCTTTGTTATACAAACATCAACGGTACGTGGTAAGCTTTCGCTGTCGTAACCCCAAAATTCATTCATAAGCTGTGTTCTGGTAAACGTCTTTTTGGGATAAGATAAAAATTTAAAAAGGATATTAAATTCTTTTACTGATAAGCCCAAATTTTCCCCTTTATAATAAACTGCATTTTCGACTGA
>JAZSJL010000037.1:0-2033 GCA_045534355.1 Acutalibacteraceae bacterium | reverse complement strand
ACTGGCGCTCGGGCTTGCCTGTGGGCATATAAGTAGACATAACAGTTACCTCCGAAATAGTTTTGGGACATAAGTGCCCCGCATTGCCTTGATATATTATCACAGCAATGCGGAGTTGTCAACACTTTTTTATAAGAATTTTTATATACCAAACACTATCTCACGTATTCTCGTTTTTTCTCGTTTTTTCATATGTTTTTCTCACGTGCGATTTTTAAAAAGTTTCACAATTAGTGAGTATTTTATTTGGCAAGTTTGCTATAATCCTTTACTACCTCTACCCTGTTCTTTCTTCTCTTATTCCTTTTACGATTATTCTTGGTACCAAACAGGTATGCAATAACCAAAATCACAACGATAATAAGAACGGTAACAAAGAGCTTGGAGCTCAACAGCTTAACTAACCAATTGAACATTGCCCAAAGGTGATTCTTTTTAACATCCTGTTGAGCTACAAGGGTAAGCTCTGTAATGACAACGCCATTGTACATCAACGTTGCTTTACCGATTTCATCACCCTGCTTAACAGGTGCCTTTACCTCTTTAGGGAAATCGGCAGAAAACTCAACAGACATATCATCTATGCTTATATCCTCGTGCACGATAGCTGTAATATCCTCCTTGGGCACAATGCCCACGTAGTCGTTGCCTCTGCCGTACTTTACAGCAACCTCGCCAACGTTGTAGGTTTCGTCGGCAAGAACCTTCATTTTAATATTGGAGAAAGCCCACTGAAGCATATACCTGCAGGTTGCAAAGGCTGTATTTCGTGCCTGACCTGATTCGAAGTGGTCGAAGTCACCCTTCATTGCAATTGAGATATACGTGTAGCCATCTTTGGTAGCACTTGAAATAAGGCAGGAGCCTGCTTTATCGGTAGTACCTGTTTTAAGACCTACAGCACCCTCGTAGTAGTGTGGGTCGTAGCTATTAAGGAGAGCGTTTGTATTATAGAGATACCTCTCCTCGGAGTGCTTGTTTGTAGGTGGCATTGTTTTACCGTACTTTGAAGAAATCTTTTTAATAACGTCACTCTTAAGAGCCTCTTTAGCTATAAGGTACATATCACTTGCTGTGGTTTGATTCTGTGTTGTACCGTTGTAGCCTTCAATAGTTTCATCATCAAGACCGTGAGCATTAGCAAAAAACGTATTTTTACAACCGAGCGTCTTACAATACTCGTTCATTTCATCTACAAATTTCTGAGGGTCGCCGTTGCCATAGTGGTCGGCTAAAACTGCTGCAGCATCGTTAGCACTCGGAAGGAAAAGGCAGTACATAAGCATTTCGAGAGGAACAATTTCGTCTGCAAGCAGACCTGCAATAGAGCTACCTGTACCAAGAAGGCTGTCTACTGCCTTTTGTGTGCAAAGGATTTGTGTATCGAAGGAGTCACCCTTTGAGAGCACAACAAGTGCCGTAACTATTTTTGTAAGTGAAGCAGGTGCTGTAATCACATCTGCATTTTTGCTGTAGATAACTGTATCTGTATCTGCATTTACAAGCAAGCAAATCTCTGATTCATAGTCAGGAGCATCAATATCGTAGTATCCGTTTGCAGTTTTAACAGCAGGCTCCTCTGCAGCAGAGCCTACCACGGCAAGGCTTTGGAAAAGTAATATTAGCGTTAATATAAAAATAAATAATTTTTTCATAGACATTCACCGATAAATGTTATAGAATAGATATATATTTAAGGCATTTGTATTCCTATAGCATTATAGCATTAAATTCGACAAAGTTAAATAGAATTTTGCAAAAAAGGAGAAGAAAAATATGGTTTATATTACCGGTGATACACACGGTGACCCAAACAGACTTGCAAAAAACGATTTAAAGTTTTTGCAGGAGGGTGACACGCTTATTGTGTGTGGTGATTTCGGCTTCATATGGGATAAATCAAAGTCCGAGCAAAAGAATCTGAAAGCACTTACAAAGAGAAAATATAATATATGCTTTATAGACGGTACCCAGGAGAATTTTGATATACTCAACGCCTACCCTCTGAGCACCTGGAACGGTGGTAAGGTACA
>JAZSJL010000213.1:0-7524 GCA_045534355.1 Acutalibacteraceae bacterium | reverse complement strand
TACGGGCATCACTTATATGCGACCTATAGATGGTCATAATATCACACAGCTTTGCAATCCTCTTGAGGGCTCAAAGATTATAAATGGTCCCGTGCTTGTGCACGTCAATACCATTAAGGGTAAGGGCTATGAGCCTGCCGAGACAAACCCTTCTGCATTTCACGGCGTGCCTGCTTTTGAAAAGGAAGAGGGAGTTTTGCCACAAAGCTCAGATAACTTCTCCGAGCGATTTGGTGAATTCTTATTTAATCAGGCGGCAAAGGATAAAAGAATTTGTGCTATAACTGCTGCTATGTCACTCGGCACAGGTCTTAAGAAATTTTCTGAGGAATATCCCGATAGATTTTTCGATGTAGGCATTGCCGAGGAGCACGCTGTACCATTTGCTTTAGGTATATCCAAAAGCAATATGATGCCTGTGTTTGTTGTATATTCCACCTTCCTGCAAAGGTGCTACGACCAGCTTTTGCACGACTGTGCATTACAGCAGTCAAAAATGATTATTGCTGTAGACAGAGCAGGTATTGTGGGCGATGACGGTGAAACCCACAATGGTATTTACGATACAGCCTTCTTTAACGGTATACCAAATATTACAGTTTATTCACCATCCTGCTATGCAGATTTGAATAATGCTTTTGTTAATTCCCTTTATCATAGTGAGGGTCCGTCAGTTATTCGTTACCCTCGTGGCGCAGAGCCCCAAATGCCTGAGGAATATACCTGTAGTGGCAGTAGCTTTTGTGTTTTTGGCGATGAAAATGCAGATATTGCTATAGTAACCTACGGCAGAATTTTCGGTCAGGCTTATAAAGCCTATAAAGCACTTTGTGAACAGGGTGTAGCCGTTAAGCTTATTAAGCTCAATGTTATTGTGCCTGTGCCCCGAGAGTCAATGGAAGCAATTGAAGGCGTTAAAAAAGTGTTTTTCTTTGAAGAGGGCGTTAAGAGTGGTGGTGTTGGTGAAAGCTTTGCAAGTGTAATGCTGGAAAATAAGCTTTCTCCTGAATTTTACCTTACAGCCTTCCCTGATTGCTTTGTAAAACAAGGTAAAACAGATTCAATTTTTAAACAGTACAGGCTGGATTGTGATGGTATGGTAGCTACCGTTAAGGAGAATTTATGAGCGATAAAAAAAGACTTGATATAGTGCTCTTTGAACGAGGCTTTGCCGAAAGCAGAGAAAAGGCAAAGGCACTTATAATGT
Source organism: Acutalibacteraceae bacterium (assembly GCA_045534355.1). Taxonomy (GTDB): domain Bacteria; phylum Bacillota; class Clostridia; order Oscillospirales; family Acutalibacteraceae; genus DTU089. Next base: position 6,317 of record JAZSJL010000213.1, on the reverse strand, counting down.
CAGGTATAGTTTACGTAAACGACCAGAAGGAAATAAAAGCAGGCAGAGATATTAAGCCTGACGATGTTATTGAGGTCAGGGGTGCCACTCTCAAGTATGTAAGCAGAGGTGGTCTCAAGCTTGAAAAGGCTATGGAGAGCTTTCCTATAAGCCTTGAAAATACCGTGTGTATGGATATTGGTGCATCTACGGGAGGCTTTACCGATTGTATGCTCCAAAACGGAGCAAAAAAGGTGTATTCTATAGACGTGGGCTATGGTCAGCTTGCCTGGAAGCTTCGTAGTGATGAGCGTGTAGTAAACCTTGAAAGAACAAATTTCCGTTACGTTACACGTGAGCAGATTCCCGATGAGATTGATTTTGCTTCTGTAGACGTTTCTTTTATATCTCTTAAGTTGATTTTACCTGTTATGTATGAGCTTTTGAAGGCAGAGGGTGAAGCCGTTTGCCTTATAAAGCCACAATTTGAAGCCGGTAGAGAAAACGTAGGCAAGAAGGGTGTTGTAAGAGACCCACTTGTTCACGAAAACGTTGTAAGAGCAATAGCAGAATTTGCAAATTCTCAAAAATTTCGGGTGTTAGGACTTGAGCATTCTCCGGTTAAGGGACCAGAGGGCAATATTGAGTATCTTATGTATATCAGGAAATGCGATTGTGAGCAGAACGATGCAGATGTAATTAATACTGCTACAGAGCTTGTTGAACGCTCTCACAGAGTTTTGGATAAATAATTTATAATTCATCTCCGAGGTGATATTTTGAAGTTTTACATAATCCCTAATATGACAAGGGAAAACACCTTTAAAGTAACCATGGCGTTGCTTTCGGAAATAAAAAAAATAAACTGTACAGCTTTTATGAACGCCGGTCTGCAATCATATTTTGGTGAGAATGAGGCTGTTACGTACTGTACAAATGAGAGCGATATAGCCTCTACCGATATGGTTATAGCTGTAGGTGGCGACGGCACGTTTATAAATGCAGCTAAAAAAGCAACCCTACACGACAAGCCTGTGTTATGTGTAAATGCAGGTAAATTAGCGTATCTCGCTTGTCTTGAGAACGATGAATTATCTCTTTTAAGTAAGGTCGTTGAAGGGGATTGTGTTTTCGAAAAAAGAATGATGCTTGACGTAAGCATTGTTGACAAAAATAATGAAATATTATATCATTCAAATTGCATGAACGATGCAGTTGTTTCAAGAAGTGGCAGTATCCGTATAATGAAGCTTTCTGCAGCCTGTAACGGCACTCCACTTATTGAATATCTGGCAGATGGTGCTATAGTTTGCACACCTACAGGCTCAACAGCATATTCACTTTCTGCAGGCGGACCGATTGTAGACCCTTGTGTAGAAAGTATTTTGCTTACTCCTGTGTGTTCACATAGTGTATTTTCACGCTCTATTGTTTTGGGTGGCTCCTCGGTACTTGAATTAACCCACGACAATAGTGGTGAGGCTATTCTTTCCTGCGATGGACAGTCAGCAGTAAACGTACCTGCAGACTCTCGTGTTATAGTTAAAAAATCAGAAAATTACGTATCCTTTGTCAAAATAAAAAAAGATACATTTATACAAATCTTAAATAAAAAAATATCCGGTTAAGGTGGGTAAATATGAAAAAGAGAAGGCAAAAGATTATACTTGAGCTTATAGAAAAATACGATATCGGCACACAAGAGGAGCTTTTGCAGATGCTCTGCGAAAGAGGCTGTGACGTTACACAGGCAACGGTTTCAAGAGATGTAAAGGAATTAAGGCTTTTAAAGACTCTTGGTGCAAATGGTGTGTATAAATATTCAGTTGAAAAAACAACTGATAACGGCTATACAGGTATGTTTGATGCCCTCTTTCAGAGTGCCATGACAAAGGTTGACTATGCAGGGAATATCTGCGTTATTAAATGTTCACCCGGTCTTGCAGGCGCTGCTTGTGCTACTATAGATGCAATGAACGTGCACGAGGTGGTCGGAACAATCGCAGGTGACGACACTATTTTTATGCTTTGCAGAACACCCGACGAGGCTCGTGGTGTTGCTGAAGCACTTAACAGAATGATAGGGAGATAAACTATATGCTTTCCGTTTTGAAAATTAAGAACATTGCTATCATAGAAAGCGCCGAGATAGAATTTTCTGGGGGCTTTAATGTTCTTAGTGGTGAAACGGGTGCCGGTAAATCAATAATATTAGATTCAATTAACGCTGTGTTGGGTTTTCGTACCTCTCGTGAGCTTATCAGAACGGGAGAGACGGAGGCTCAGGTAACGGCGTTATTTTTGTGCATTGGCAAAAATGTAAAGAATAAGCTTGAGGAGTTAGGGGTGCCGTTGAATGAGGATGACTCACTGCTCATTTCAAGAACGATTACGGCAGATAAAAATATCTGCAGAGTGAACAATGCACTTTCAACAGTTTCTGCACTTAAGGAAATAGGTGCAGAGCTTATGAGCATTCACGGTCAGCAGGATAACAGAGAGCTTCTTAATAACGAAACTCATATAGGATATATAGATGCACTTGCTGATAATGACGTGCTTTTGGCAGAATACAGAGCTTGTTTCAATAAGCTGCTTGAAATTCAATCACTTATAAAAAGACTTTCCTCCGATAAAGAAGAAAAGGCTCGTAGGATTGATATTTTAAACTATCAGATTGATGAAATAGAGAAGGCAGAGCTTAATCCCGGTGAATGGGAAACGCTCAAAAGCAGAAGAAGTGAGCTTCTGAATTTCGAGAAAATTCAATCAGCTCTTTTCAGTGCCTTCACAGCTCTTTCGGGTGATGAGGGCTTCCATGGTGCCGTAGAGCTTTTGTCGGGTGCTTCAAGTGATTTGTCAGGTGTTTCACAGTTTTCTCCTGAACTCGAGGAGCTTGCAAAAAGAGCTTCTGATTTGTACTACGAGGTTGCAGACGTTGCTGATTCATTACGTTCTCAGGTAAACGATGAGGGCTTCTCTCAGGCAGAGCTTGATTTTGTGGAAAACAGACTTAATGTTATCTACAATTTAAGCAAAAAATACGGCGAAAGCGAAGAAGCTATATTAGAATATCTGGAAAGAGCTAAAAAGGAGCTTGAAGAAATTTCATTCTCCGATGAAAAGCTTTTAGAGTTAAAGGGAGAGTTTAAAAAGACTAAAGAGAAAGCTTTAACCCTTGCCAAAGAGCTTTCCGAAGTGAGAAAGAAAACAGCACTTGATTTTTCGGAAAGTGTTTGCCAAGAGCTTCGTTATCTTGATATGCCACACATTGAGTTTGTTGTGGAATTCAGCGAGGTGCCTTTGTGCGAAAATGGTGTTGATTTTGCAGAGCTTCTCATTTCTGCTAACGTTGGCGAAGCGCCAAAGCCTATTACGAAAATCGCATCAGGTGGTGAGCTTTCAAGAATTATGCTTGCCCTTAAGACGATAATGGCGCATAAGGACAAGGTTGAAACTATGATTTTCGATGAAATAGATTCAGGTGTAAGTGGTAGGGCAGCTCTTAAGGTTGCCTCAAAGCTTAAGCAGGTTTCTGTTGGTAAGCAGGTTTTGTGTGTTACACACCTTAGTCAGCTTATGGCGTATGCAGACAGTCACTATCTTATCCAAAAGGCGGCAATAGACGGAAAAACGTACACAAACGTACAGCTTCTTGATTTTGAAGGAAGAAAGCGTGAGATTGCCCGAATTACAAGTGGTGGTGAAATTACGCAAACACAGCTTCAGAATGCAGAAGAAATGTTGAAATCAGTTGGAAATGAGTGGTAATATGAAATTTGGTATTTGCAGAGGACTTGATGATTTTCGGGCTTTCAGTAGTGCAGTGGCAGCAGGGGTAGACTATTTAGAAACAGGCTTCGGCTGTCTTGTTGATTACGATGATGCAAAATTTTTTGATTGCAAAGCAATGCTTGAGTCCTTGAATTTTAAGTGTGTTGCAGCAAACGGCTTTATTCCGGGAGATATGAAGCTTGTTGGCGATTCTGTTGACTATGGTGCAATAGCAGATTATCTTGACAGAGGCTTTGAGCGTGCAGGTGCTCTCGGTATTGAAAAGATTGTTTTAGGCTCAGGCAAGGCAAGAAGCTTCAATGAAGGCTTTTCTCCCGAAAAAGCGAAAGAACAGTTGGCTTTTTTCTTAAGTGAATTTGCTTCTCCGAGAGCAAAGAAAATTGGTGCAGTTATTGTACTTGAGCCTTTAAGATTTAACGAATCATCAATGCTACATACTGTTGCAGAGGGCGTTGAAGTTGCTACACTTTCAGGTGTGGATAATGTTTTCTCACTTGCTGATTTATACCACGTTTACGGCAACAACGACTCTGTTTGTGGTATTACAGAATTCAAGGGCAAGGTTCGTCATTCTCACATTGCAGAGCCTGTAGCTCGCAGGTATCCAATGGGTAGTGATAGGGAAGAAACTATATATATTTATCGTGAGTTTTTAAAGTCACTTAAGTTAGCAGGGTGCGATACTTGTTCTATCGAGGCGCACACAGACGATTTTAGTGCAGATATAAAGCCTGCTATAGAGCTTTTAAAAAGTTTATAATTGACAATGCTTATTCTGCGTTTTATAATTAATTCGTAAAGCAAATCACCTTTGAAAGGATGTTAAATATGGGTAAAATTTTAATAATGGACCATCCGCTTATTCAGCATAAGCTTTCTATTCTCCGTGATGTTAACACAGGCTCCAAGGAGTTCCGTGCTCTCATTTCCGAAATAGCAAATCTTATCTGCTACGAAGCAACAAGAGACCTTCCTTTGGAGGAGATTGAGGTTACAACACCTATCTGTGTTACAAAAACAAAGGTGCTTTCAGGTAAAAAGCTTGCTATTGTACCTATTCTCAGAGCAGGTTTAGGTATGGTAGATGGTATGCTTGCCCTTGTTCCGTCTGCAAAGGTTGGTCACATCGGTCTTTACAGAGACCCTGAAACAGTTCAGCCTGTTGAATATTACTGCAAGCTTCCGGCAGATATAGAGCAGAGAGATGTTTTCGTTGTTGACCCTATGCTTGCAACGGGAGGCTCTGCTATTGATGCTATCACACAGATCAAAAAGCGTGGTGCAAAGCACATCAAATTCCTTGGTATTATCGGTGCTCCGGAGGGGCTCGATGCTCTTGCAAAGGCACATCCTGATGTAGACATTTATCTTGCATCTCTTGATGAAAAGCTTAACGACCACTGCTATATCGTTCCCGGTCTCGGTGATGCCGGCGACAGAATTTTCGGTACAAAATAAAAATATAGATATAGAGTGGGTTAAGTATATAGGTACTTTACCCACTCTTTTTGTGTTTTGCTTATAGGGTTATGAAAAAGAAAGTTATATCAATACTATTGTGTGCTGCAATGCTGTTTTGCCTTTCCTCTTGCGATTCAGGGGAAACAGGTGTAGTGGTCAATGTGCCTGTTGTAGTTGCAGTTGGCACAGAGGAGTCGGCAGATTATTACGCTGCTTTGGACTACACCTCCACCAATGGCTATGAGCTGGCAAAGTACCAGAGCAGGCAGGCTGCCGTAATCGCAGTTGAAAACGCCAAGGCTGATTACGTTGTTATAAACGATAAAACAGCCACAAAAGAATTTTTGGAAAACACCGATTTACAGTGGCAGGAAAACACAGCCTACAAAACAGAATACTGTGCCGTATTCAATAAAGAGGATAAAGCACTAAAACAAGCCTTCGATGATGCAATACAGTCCCTAAAGACCGAGGGTGTTTTTGAGAATATTCAGAATTCCCACTATCTTGGCGAGCAATATACTGTAGATGACAATACCGAAACAGATGGCACGATTACAGTAATATGTGCACCTGTGTTTGATAATATGCTTTACTACGATGAAAATGGTGAAATCACAGGCTGTGAGCTTTTTGTAATTAAGGAGCTGTGCAACAAGCTGGGTGTCAACGTAGAGCTTTGCGTGTGTCAGGATTTTGAAGATATGTTTATTTCTCTTGAGAAAGGGGAGGGCGACGTAATAATTTCTGCCGTTTCTTACACGGATGAAAGAGCAACCACCCATTTGTTAAGTGAACCGTATTCTCAAACAGAGTTTGGTGTCTACAAAAGAAAATATTAATTTCATAAATAATAAAAAATAACCGTTGTGTCCGAGGACACAACGGTTTAACTTTTTTGTTTGTTAGTTCAATTATGCAAGCTCAGCAAAGTACTTGATTGTTCTAACCATCTGGCTTGTGTAGCTGTTCTCGTTATCATACCAAGAAACAACCTGAACCTCGTAGAGACCGTCAGCAACCTTAGATACCATTGTCTGTGTAGCATCGAAGAGTGAGCCATATCTCATACCGATAACGTC